>JBDGTN010000047.1:2959-9307 GCA_042216835.1 Halococcoides sp. | reverse complement strand
CGAGGCGATTTACGAGCAGTGTGCGGGGTGGATGCACGCCCTCGCCGGTCGTCATTTCTTCCCCGACACGAACCACCGCACTGCGGTGATCCGCTTCCGTCGCCTCGATACTGCGCGTACGGTCCGAGGAGCCACCCTCGCCGTCCGCCCCCGCGGTACGCGCCGCGACCGCCGATGAACACAGTTATTCGGGCCCGGCAGAAACGGCCCCCATGGTAGCCCGACGCACTCACGGGGTGGTCACATGCGCATCGTCGTAAAGTTCGGCGGTACGAGTCTCGGCAGCGGCGAACGCATCCAGCGAGCGGCGGCGTCGGTCGCCCGGGCAATCGAGCAGGGCCACGAGGTCGCCGTCGTCGCCTCCGCGATGGGGAACACGACCGACGAACTGCTGGAGGATATCGTCTACGACGCCGACGAGACTGATCGGGCAGAAATCGTCAGCATGGGCGAGCGAACCGCTGTCCGGATGTTCAAGGGTGCACTCTCCGCCCACGACGTGCCGGCGGAGTTCTACGAACCCGGCCACGAGGACTGGCCGATCATCACCGACGAGTTCGGCGAGGTCGACATGGATGAGACGACCAAGCGCGCTCACGCGCTCGCGGGCACGATGCGCGACGAGGTACCCATCGTCACGGGCTTTCTCGCGGAAGATCACGCGGGCAACGTGACGACGCTCGGCCGCGGCGGGTCGGATACCACGGCCGTGATGCTCGGGAAGTACATGGATGCCGACGAGGTCGTGATCGTCACCGATGTCGAGGGCGTCATGACCGGCGACCCATCGGTCGTCGAGGGCGCGCGCAACGTCGGCGAGATTACGGTCGACGAGTTGCGGAATCTCTCCTTCCGTGGCGCAGAGGTCGTCGCGCCGTCGGCGCTATCCTACAAAGATGCGGACCTGGGCGTGCGGGTCATCCACTACCAGCACGACGACCTCCTGACCGGCGGGACGACCATCGAGGGCGAGTTCCAGCGGCTGATCGACCTCCAGGAAGATCGACTGGCCTGCCTGACCGTCGCCGGGCGCGCCGTTCGGAATCGGCCGGGCATCCTCGCCGATCTCTCGGGGGCACTCGCCGACGCGGAGGTCAACGTCGAGGCCGTCGCCAGCGGTATGGACTCGATCACGTTCTACGTCGGCGAAGACGTGGTCGAGACCGCCGAGACCGTCCTGCACGATTGCGTCGTCGACTCGGAGACGATGTCGTCGGTCACCGTCACGGACTCGGTCGCAGTCATCAGAATCACCGGAGGCGAGTTGCCCGAACAGCCGGGCGCCGTCAACCGCGTCATCGACCCGATCGCCGACGCGCGAATCAACCTCGTCGACGTGATCACGTCGGCGACATCGATCTCGATCATGGTCCCCTGGGAGGATCGCGAACAGGCGCTCAACCTCGTCCAGGACGCCCACTAGTCCGTACTGACGCCCACAGGTCTACTCGCCGTAGGCCAGTCGCGTCCCGACCCGTCTGGGGAGACCCGCCTCCTCGACGGCATCGAGGACCCGACCCACGTCGTAGGACACTCGGCGGTGCTCGACCGTCCCGCTGTCGAGATCCAGAAGAGCGTAGGCCGCGCCCGGATCACCGTCGCGTGGCTGGCCGACGCTCCCGGGATTGACGACGATCCCCGCCTCGAACGCCCGGACGAACGGGACGTGAGTGTGCCCGAGGACGAGGACATCCTCCGATCCCAGCATGGCCGAATCGACCGCGTCGGCGTAGACGTACCGGTCGGGATCGTCGGGGTGGCCGTGGACGATGCGAACGCGACCATCACCGGCGGTTGTCGATTCCGGAAGCGATCCGAGCCAGTCGATCTGCTCCGCTGAGAGTCGATCGCGCGCGTACTCGACGCCCGCCAGCGCCATGTCGTTGAACTGCTCGGCCCGACCCGTCGCCACCGCTCGATCGTGATTGCCCATCACCGTCGGAATATCGTTCGATCGGATCCACTCCACCGCCTCGCCCGGCCACGGGTTGTACCCCACCACGTCCCCCGCGCACACAATCCCATCCACGGCAGGCATGTCCTCGCGGACGGCATCGAGTGCCACCCGATTCCCGTGGATGTCGGAGACGAGTGCGAACTCCATCGGATCGGTCATAGTCGATTCTGGGATTTACGAGTGTCGTCCCGGCACGAGTGGTGTGTGACCAGTAAACATATATGGTGTGGTGGTCTACCATACCACGTATGTCGGCTCCCGAGAGTGGCGATCCGATCGACGAAATGCTCGGACGACGCGATCCGTCGGGGTGGGACTCCTCGTACAACAAAAAACAGTGTCCGGAGTGTGGCGGCCTCCACGGCGAGACCGCCGCCACGTGTTCGGTCTGTGGCTGGGCCCCTGGATCGGAGTGAGAATACGTCCCACTCAAACGACCAAAAACCAGTCTTTTTTGCGATGAGTGACGTACGACCGTTCGTGTCCGCCGATCAGCCAATCGAGGATGTCCTCGACACCATCGGGGACGAACACGCCCGCGAAGTGCTCGCGGCCGTGAGTCGCGAACCGATGTCGGCCAAAGAACTGGCCGAGGAGTGCGACCTCTCCAAGCCGACCGTCTACCGCCGCCTCGAACTGTTAGAAGAGAACGATCTCGTGACCGATCGAACGCTCGTCGCCGATGACGGCAACCACTACAAGGTGTTCGAGTCCAACTTCGAGAGTACGGTCATCTCCCTCGAAGACGACGAGTACCATGTCCGGATTTACCGGACGGAGAATCTCTCCAATCGGTTCAGCGAACTCTGGGACGAACTCCATACCGAGTGAGTCGGTCGCTTCGATCGGGGATCGCCGACCGATTCTTCGCCGCCGATCAGGCGCGGTCGAGGACGTGGACGTGCCGGACCAGTGACCGATGGACGCGGCGTTCGACCCGGAAGTCGACCGTCCAGCCCTGTCCCCGGACCTGCTCCGTGTAGGAGCGATCGGCCACCAGCACCGCTCGCGGGGCGACCCGGTGGGCCTCGGCGATCGCCGCCTCGACCAGCGTCTCGATATCGCGTGACGCGACCCGTGTCTGTCGGCCGTAGGGCACGTCGACGAGGACGCCGTCGACCGCCGAGGCCGGCAACCGAGTCGCGTCCCCGCGGACGATGATCCACCCCTCGTCGTCGACAGCCGCGAGATTCTCGGCCGCGCCAGCGGCCATCGTTCGATCGACATCGGTGCCGATCGCCCGCGCGCCGACCCGGCGGGCCTCGATCAGGAGTCCGCCGGTCCCACACATCGGATCGAGCACCGTCCGACCGGGTCGAGCCCCCGCCAGGTTCGCCAGCGCCCGGGCGAGCGTAGGATCCATACACCCCGGTCGGAAGAACGGACGATCGGTCGGTGCGCGGCTGGCGACCGGCCGGTCGAGGTCACCAGCGAGCCAGGCGATCGCTCCACGATCACCCGAGAACACCGCCCGGAGTTCGTGATCGGGCGCGTCCAGGTCGACCCCGAACCCGCGATCGACCAGGTGCGACCCGAGTCGGCGTTCGACGGCCTGCGTGTCGACGCTCGTGTCCCCGATCGTCCGCGCCCGGACCGCGACCGTTCCCGACCGGTCGGGGTCGGCCGGCAGTGCGCGGTCGAGCGCCGCAGCCGCGGCGTCGGTCCCGGCCTCGCATCTGGCCACCAGCGCGCCGAAACGATGGGTCAGCGCGAGGTCGCCAACCCGGTCGTCGATCGACTCGGCGAGCGCGAGCGCCGGCGCGATCCGCTCGACACCCGACGCGCGCGTGCTCGCCTCGGCCGCTGCGAGCGCGTCGTCGGTACCGACAAGCTCCAGCAGGTACACGCTGGCCCAAACCCGGGCGAGGCGCTTGGGCCTGTTGGTTCCACGCCGAGTGCGAGCCAGCGACCCAGATGACCCGCATTCGGCCGCCTGAGCCCCGAGGCTCCCATATAAACCTTAAATACCAACTTTTATATCCCTTAAATACGAGTGCCTACGTGAGGCATGGTCGACCCCAAAGAGACGATCAACATCGAAAACGTCGTGGCCTCGACGGGCATCGGGCAGGAGCTCGATCTGCAGAGCGTGGCGATGGATCTCACCGGCGCGGACTACGACCCCGAACAGTTCCCCGGACTGGTCTACCGGACGCAAGACCCCAAGTCGGCAGCGCTGATCTTCCGGTCGGGGAAGATCGTCTGCACCGGCGCGAAAAGCACCGACGATGTCCACCAGAGTCTGCGCATCGTCTTCGAGAAGCTTCGCGAACTCGAAATCCAGGTCGAGGACGACCCCGAAATCGTCGTCCAGAATATCGTCACGTCGGCGGACCTGGGCCGGAACCTCAACCTGAACGCGATCGCGATCGGACTCGGCCTCGAAAACATCGAATACGAACCCGAGCAGTTCCCGGGCCTGGTCTATCGGCTCGAAGAGCCCGACGTGGTCGCGCTGCTCTTCGGATCGGGCAAACTCGTCATCACCGGCGGCAAAGAGCCCGAGGATGCCGAGAAAGCGGTCGACAAGATCGTCTCCCGGCTCGAAGAACTCGGACTGCTGGACTAGCGATCGGCGCCCTGCAGGTCGAAGATTTCGACGAGGCGATCCGAGAACGTTTCTGCCCGCCTCGAATATCCGCTCTCGCCCGACTCGGTCGGTGCGTCGAGCACGTCGCTCGCTCGCTCGGGATCGAGCGCAAACTCCCCGAGCGCGTCGCGCACCTCGATCGTGACCGAGCCGTCGTCGGTATCGAGCCACGCCGTCGCCGACTGCCGACTCGTGTACTCGACCTCGTAGGTCTCGCCAACGAGGTCCTCGATGGCCTCGATCGGTCCGACAGGCGCCCATCCGGACGGCGTTTCGATCTCGACGGTCTCGTCGACGAGGCGCACCTCGTGGCGGTCCATGCAGTCAGTAGCGGCGGTGAAGACTTTCAATCCACCGTTCGCACACGCCCAGCCACCGCTCGCGAACGTCTGCCAGACAGTCTCAGAGCGCGTCGAAGTCGATCTCGATCCGGGGTCGGCCCTCTGCGACCGATCGACGGACGGGAACCTCCTCGCCTTCGAGCGCCTCGAAGTCGTCCGGATAGACGCCATACGCGCCACAGAGTCGCTTGAGTGCGCAGTTCGGCCCCCACACGGGCGGGCGAACGAGTTCGGTATGGACGGCCGATCCCGCTGGCGTTTCGAGCGTGAGTTCGACGGCGTTTGCGGTGACGGAGACGGCGGTCACGACGGCGGTTCCGACGTTCGGGCCCGCTCGGACCGCCCCCAGCGAGTCCGCGATAGCGTCGATGTCCTCGGTCATACCCACGCCGACACGCGCCGGATACATATCGCTCCCGGCCTCGGGTGGCAGGCCAGTGGCCCCGATCCGGAAGTCCTGGTCGGCCGGGCGGCGATCACTCCACGAGCCGTTCGATCTCGGTGACGAGCACGTCGCTCGCACCGACCTCCTTGAGCGCGGTGACGGTCTCGAACACCTCGCGCTCGTCGACGACGGCGTGGACGGCGACGGCGTCCCGGTCGGGGATGTCCATCACGGTCGGCCCGCCCATCCCTGGAAGCACGTCCTCGACGGTGTCGAGGCGGTCGGCGGGTGCGTTCATCATGAGATAGCGCTTGCCCTCGGCGTCGATGACCGACCCGAGCGCGGTCGCGATCTGCTGGACCTTCTCGTCCTCGCGGGTGTCCTCGCGGGCAAAGAGGTGGACCGAACTCGAGAGAACGTCGTCGATCACCGCGAGGCGGTTCATCCGCAGTGTCGTCCCCGTCGAGGTGATGTCGACGATGGCGTCGGCGATGTCGACATGCGGTGTCAACTCGGTCGCGCCCGACACCTCGGTGATCGTCGCGTCGATGCCCCTCTCCGCACAGTACTGGCGGGTCACCGTCGGGAACTCGGTGGCGATCCGCCCGCCGTCGAGGTCGGCGACGGCGTCGATCGACCCCTCCTCCGGGGCGGCCAGGACCAGGCGACACTCGCCGAATTCCAGATCGAGCATCGATTCGAGGACGCCCGTGTCGGCCTCCCGAACCTGATCGAGACCGGTGATCCCCGCGTCGGCGGCCCCGTCGGCGACGTATTCGGGAATGTCCGCCGCACGCGCATACAGGATGGTCACGTCCGGATCGACGGTTCCGGCGTACAGTTGGCGGTCGGCCCCGTCGCGGACGTGCAGGCCGGCGCGTTCGAGCAGTTCGACGCTCGGATCGTGCAACCGGCCCTTGTTGGGAATCGCGAGTCGCATTTGGCCCCGATTCGAGCGGGCCGCTCAACTGCCTTTCTGTCCGGACGTGCGAGCGCGCCGCGGTCGGTCGGGGCCACCCGGCGGTCGGTCGGGGCCACCCGGCGGTCGGTCGGGGCCACCCGGCGGTCGGTCGGG
>JBDGTN010000047.1:0-2859 GCA_042216835.1 Halococcoides sp. | reverse complement strand
GCGGTCGGTCGGGGCCACCCGGCGGTCGGTCGGGGCCACCCGGCGGTCGGTCGGGGCCACGCTGTCGTTCCCGGACGAGCGCCGCGGCCGATTTCGACCGGTCTCGGTGCAAGTCGACCTGTTTAAAAGCGGCGCGTGTCAGGATTCGAGCGGTGACCACTCCCGGCCCGGCCGGGTGATACGATGATACTCACGATCACGCCGAACCCTGCCGTCGACCAGACCGTCCAGATCGACGAAGACCTCGAAGCCGGCCGCGTCCAGCGCTCGACGGGCGCGCAGTTCGACTCCGGGGGCAACGGCATCAACCTCTCGCAGTTCCTGCGTGCGTTCGACGCCGAAACCGTCGCGACGGGAATTACCGGCGGATTCACCGGCTATTTCATCAAGCAAGATCTGGCCGAGTACGACGTTCCGACCGATTTCGTCTCGACCGACGACCCCACGCGGCTGAACACGACGGTCCACGCCGCTGGCAAGGAATACAAACTCAACCAGTCTGGCCCCGAAGTCGAATCCGACATCGTCGAGGAGATCATCGCGACCGCGCGCGAGCACGACCCGGAGATCCTCAACGTCGGCGGGTCTCTTCCGCCGGGACTGGACAGCGAGGCGGTCGACCGCATCGCCGCGGCCGGCGACTGGGAGACGGCTCTCGATGTCCACGGCGAACACCTCCCGGATCTGACCAACGGCGCGGAATACGTCAAGCCAAACGCGGTCGAACTCGAATCCGCGACGGGAATCGCGGTCGAATCGATCGACGACTGCGCCAAGGCCGCTCGCGACCTCCAGGAGATGGGCTTCGAGCGCGTCCTCGCCTCGATGGGGGCCGACGGCGCAATGCTGGTCACGCCCGAGGAAACGCTGTACGCGCCCGCCCTCGACGTGGACGCGGTCGACACCGTCGGCGCGGGCGACTCGATGTTCGCGGGCGCGCTGTGGGCCTACGAGCAGGGCTGGAGCGACGAAGATGCGCTCAAGGCCGCCGTTTCGGTGTCCTCGCAGGTCGTCGAGACCCACGGTCCGAGTGCGCGCGACCTCGATCCCGAGTCGCGCATGGACGAGGTGCGGCTGTGGTCGATGCGGTAGCGGATGGACTGGCCCAGTCGCGGATCGTCATGGAGATCTCTCGGCGTCTTGGTCGGCGCTAACGTCGTCTCGCTGGTCGGCGCGCTCTGGTGGGGCTGGTACCCGTACGACCTGCTCGTCTTCTACTGGATCGAGACTGCAGTCGTCGGAATCGTCACGGTGCCGAAGATCGTCCTCGCGAAGGGCCCGTTCGATCCGCGCTCGTCACAGGGCGGGACGCCACTGTCGGAACTGTCGCGGCGACAGGCGATACTCCGGGTCGTCGTGTCCTTTCTGGTCGTCCACTGGATTATCTGGGCCATTACTGGCGTCTTCGTCGTCTTTCTGGCGGAGTCGTTCGGCAGTCCGTCGGCACACTGGCAGACGACCCGGTTCCTGGCCCTCGCGATCGGGACGATGGCTGTCGCCCACGGGAGTTCGTTCGGGTGGAGCTACGTCGGTCGCGAGCAGTATCGGACGGCATCGCCGGACTGGGTCGCACTCCGATCGTGGAAGCACATCGGCATCCTCTACGGGACTATGTTGGCCGCGGCCCCCATCGCCATGATCGTCCACAATCGACTGCTGATGCTCGCGCTGTTCGTCGTCGTCAAGATCGTATTCGACGTGCTGGTCGCCATCGCCGAAAATCCGGCCAACTCTTCGAACTGACGCCGACGGTCCCGCTACGACCTCCGGACAGATTCACCGGAATCGGCCGGCATCGCAACCGGTAAGCCAGCGGGTCCGAAACGCCCGGTGGACAATGCCATTCTACGGAGGCGCGGAACTCGAGACGGTCTACGAGAACGCACTCGACGAAGACTACGGCCTCGTCGCGAGCAACGTCGCCGAACCGCAGATCATGGCCGGTCTGATGGAAGGCGCGGCCCGCAAGGATTCGGATCTCCTCATCCAGATGAGTGCGGGCGCCTGCCGCTTTGCGGGCAACGGCGACGCCGAAGACGGCCTGCGTGCGATGGGCGCGTACATCGATACGATCGCCGAGCAGTTCGACATCGGCGTGTTCCTCAACATGGACCACCAGACGGACATGGACTTCATCGACATGCAGGTCGAGACCGCCATTCCGTCGTCGATCATGATCGACGCCTCTCACGAGGACTTCGAGGAGAACGTCGCCCGCTCGAAGAAGGTGGTCGAGAAGACCGAAGCCGCCGACGAGGAGATCCTCGTCGAGGCGGAACTCGGCCAGATCAAGGGCGTCGAGGACGAGATCGTCGCCGAAGAGGCCTTCTACACCGACCCCGAGCAGGCCGTCGAGTTCGTCGATCGGACGGGCTGTGACCTGCTCGCCATCTCGGTCGGGACCCAGCACGGCGTCGCGAAGGGCAAAGACCTCGACCTGAAGCCCGACCTCGCCAGCGAGATCAGCCAGGCGCTCGCCGATCACGGCCTGGAGACACCGCTCGTCCTGCATGGCTCCTCGGGCCTGCAGTCCCACCAGCTCGCCGATTTCATGGGCCGGGGCATCTGCAAGGTCAACAAGGACACCCGCTACCAGTACGAGTTCACCCGGACGCTCGCCGACCTGTACACCGACCACATCGACGAGATCATCCCACCCGAGGGCGTCGCCGACGAGCGCGATACGTTCTACAACGGCGTCGACTGGTCGCCGAACAAGGACGTGTTCGACCCCCGCGTCGGTGGGCGCGACGTTCGCGAGCGCATCGCCGACGTGCACGCTGGCCTGACGGAAGTCGCGGGCAGCGCGGGCCAGAGCCTGTTCCCGCAGTAAGCGCCGGGTTCCGGTCCGAGTGTCCG
>JBDGTN010000083.1:0-9325 GCA_042216835.1 Halococcoides sp. | reverse complement strand
TCAGGGTCGAACTTGACCCGAAAGCGGTACGCAGTCATCCGTGCATCTCACTTCCTGTTCGAAAACTCGTGAGGTCGTCGATACGCTGTTCTAACTCTTCGATTTCCTCTCGAAGTTCCTCCGCCTCCTCGTCTTCGCTCGCTGCGAGTCGGTCTTTCAACCCTTGCAGTCGGGATTCTTTCACCTCTTGGTCAACCTCCGCTTTTCGCACGTACTCGCTCTCCTCGATATCGTACACGTCCGATTCAGAGAGGGTCGTCACGTCGAGTGCTTCGTCGACTTTCTCGCGGTCGACACTCATCACGCGCTCGCGGTCGATACCCGCATCCTCCAGCATGGATAGGACTTCGTCGTCGTCCTTGAGCGAGCGGTTGCGGCGACTCGTCCGCTGGACAGACCCGTACTGCCCAGGGACAGGGCGGTCGTGGTGGAGACGATTCAAGAGCACATCGGCGACCTCTTGACGGAAGTCGTTGGCATCACGCTGGACGTCCGAGAGGAGCGTGTAGATGTTCACCAGCGTGTGCGTGTCCAGTTCGAGAAGGTCGGTTACATCGTGGCGTTCGAGTGCATCGATAAGGAGAAGCGTATCCGAGTAGACATCCAGTCCCTCGGGTTCGACACGGTCTTCCTCGGCAGATTCGTGCTCTGAATCGACGACTTGTGACGTTGTCTCGTGCTCTGTTTCAGTAATGACGCCCGCGTCTTCGTCGACCTCGAAGCGTGGGTGGACGCTCAGTACCGCAGGGTACGGGTCAGCGTCCGGTGGGAGACGGTCGAGGTCGAATCCGTTGTGAGCGTCCTGTATCCGGTGATACAGTGTTTCGAACTGGTCGCGTTGAAGCGGGCGCGATTCGTCTTTCTCCTCGAACTCGATGATGACTCGATGTTCCTGTAGGTCAGTGATGCGGAACCGCTTGTGAGACAGCAGCGTAATAAGTGTCGCACCCTCTGGAAGGTCTTCGAGTTCGTCAATGAGCGTGTGCCAACTGACGCTGAATTGCATACGAGGATGTTGCTCGGAGAGTGAAGTGAATCTTGCTCATAGCAACGCAGAGTTCGATAGAGCTCGAAGAATGAGCAAATTACGGAACGAGCAGGCTCTATAGCCGCGCCAAAACACATTCACTATGGATAGATTGTGAGTCGTGAGTGCCGAGGCCACGCCTTCTCTCGAACGAGCCACTGATCCCAGGGTCTCCCGATCGGCGAGTATTATTCTCCACCGATCGCATAGAGCGTCCCCCGGTTGTCGCCGACGTAGACCGTCCCACCGACGACAGACGGGTTCGAGTCGACGGCCGAATCGGTGTCGAACCGCCAGCGGACTGACCCGTCGTGTCGGTCGAGCGCATAGAGTGCGTCGTCCTGGCTCCCCACGTATACCGTGTCCCGCGCGATGGTCGGCCACGACAGGACCCGGTCGCCGTCGTCATTGATCGTGGTTTCCCAGCGCTGGGCCCCGGTCGCCGCATCGAATGCGACGACGGTTCCGGCGATCGTCCCGACGCAGACGGTGTCACGAAAGACTGCGGGCGGGGTCCTGAACGGATCGTCGAGATGCTCGCCCCAGTACTCCCCGCCGGTGTCGAGATCGATCGCATGGATCGTTCCGAACTCGCGGTACTCGACCGGGTCCGTGTCGGGCACTGGCTGCTCGTCGGTGCAGGTTCTGACCGTGTGGACACGTGTTCCCTGTGGGTCACTCCCCCAGGTGGCGACGAACGCGACGCCGTCCTGAATCGCCGGCGAGCGGGCACGTCCAGGGAGTATGCGCGTCCATCGAACGGCTCCGCTCTCCGCGTCGAGCGCCTGGAGCGACGGGGTGACCTCTGCGACGTGTGTCGGCATACCGTGGCTCTGGCCGACGTAGATTTTCTCCCCCGAGTGCTGTTCGCCGGGGACGACGACCCTCCCCTCGGCGATCGCCGGTGGTTCCTCGACGACGATATCGTCCTCTTCACCGCCGTAAGACCACTCGGTGTCCCACGTCTCGGCGTCGCGGGCCTCCAGTCGGAACGGTGTCGTGTACACGAGTCCGTCGCGAACGATCGGACAGACGCCGTCAGCGGGTGTCAGTCCCTGACTATCGTCGAGGTACAGAACGTCGCCGTTCGACCGATCGATGATGTACTCTCGATCGTCGAGATCACCCGCATAGAGGTTTCCCTCGTGGAGACCAGGCGTGCCCCGGATCTCCAGAGCCTCGTCGGCCGACATCCATTTTCGATCCCCACTCCCGGTGTCGATTGCGATCATACAGCCGACATCCCAGTGTGACTGGGCACAGGTCCCCACGAATACCGTCTCGTGGGCGACAAGCGGCGTTCCAAAAACGCGTGCGTGGACATCGTGTTGCCAGTCCAGTACCGGGTCGTCTCGCGGCCCTGGATCGGGTGTCGACCCGGGATGGGCCGGTGTTCGCCGAACGAACGGCCACCGATCGACCATACGACGCGATCCTCGCGGCTGTGGAAAAATATTAATGTGAGTGTGGTAGCACAGTGCATTCGGAGTCCGGGGGCCGGTCGCGCCTCTACGTGCCAGCACTAATCACATGATCGAACGCGGCGAGTTGCGTCCGGCCCAGTGTTTCTCCGGTTCGAGGCTCCCCATTCGGCGGCCGTCTGGTGTCGCCGGCTGGTCCCGGACGCCCGCACCTCTTCCGGGATCCCACCGGGAATCCCATCACAGTGACCGGTCACTGTCGACAGGGGCTCACGGGGCGTGCAAAAGCGTCCCAGAGTCTGTCGATCGGTGCTCCCGATCGGCGACCACCGTTAAGTCGCTCGACCCCATATTACGGTGCGATGGTTGGTCTCCGATTGCCCGAGAATCGTGCGGTCTCGGAACTCACGAGCGTCGCGGCAATCGTGATCCTCGGTCTCGTGCTGGTCGCCGTCGTTGGGGTGAACGTGCTGTATGTCGAATCGACTGACACAGGCCCCAGCGCGACATTCTCCTATCAGTATTTCGAACCGCAGTCGATGCTGCTGGTCACGTTCGATTCGGGCGATTCCATCCCGGCCGGCCAACTCCAGATCGAGGGCAAATCCAGCGAAGCGACCTGGGATGCATTGAACGACCAGATGAACGCATCGACGCCGGTCAGCCCCGGCAGTGTGGTCCGGATCGGCCCGCAGGGGGCCTACAATGCCCCAGTCGCCTCGGACGAGACGGTCACCGTCCGGTACCTCAACGGAAGCGGGTCGGCCACGACGCTCAGCACGTGGAACGGAACGAGTTGATCGCATCGACGGTCGGTGGTCCTCATCCGGTCGGTGGTTCGGCGGTCGTCACCTGATCGACGGTCGGCGGTCGTCACCTGATCGGTGGTTCGGTCCCGCGAATACGGACATCGAGACGACCGGTGGCCCATCCAGAGAGGATCTCCGTGCGTCGTGGGGTACCGTCTCTGGCGATCGCCAGCGATCCGTTCGATCGGGACTGTTCCTTTCGATCCATCGACCGTATATTGAAGTGTTTTGGGCCCGAATTTATTTCCAGAGACGCGTCACCGGTGCCGATCGGGCCCGATCGATCCCGCGTGGCGCAGTTCCCGACCCATGACTGATCCCATGCGCCCCTCGACGGACGGTACAGCCTCGACAGCGACCAGACGCACGTTCCTCAAAGGTGCCGGCGCAACGCTCGCCGGCGGGACCGTCGGGACGCTCGCGCTCGGCACTGTCGGTGCCGTTGGCATTCCGACGCCGCACCTCGAACGCCAGGAGAACTGGATGGTCGATCCCTCCGGGAACAAGGTCACCCTCCGGGGGGTGAACATTCCCGACGCCAAACGGATGAACACGAAGGACTTCCGTCCGGACACCGACACGACCATCAAACGGGTGACCAATCCCGACAACGGCTGGTATCCGCGAGTGCTTCGGCTCCCCTTGCAGCCGACGGACATCGGCGGTCACAACCCCGGTGGCATTCCGCCGATGCCCGGGTTCACGAAAGACCAGCTGGTCACGTATCTCGAAAAGCACGTCGACGCAGCGGTCCAGTACGCCAGAGAGCGCAACGTCTACATCATCGTAGACTACCACCGCCATCGCGGCAATAGCGAGGCCCACCAGTACGACAGCCCCGAGACCGACTCGGAGCTGACGATGTTCTGGGAGACCGTCGCCCCCCGATACGCTGACCAGCCCCACGTGCTCTACGAGGTGTACAACGAACCGATCGCTCCGTACCAGGGGCGGTACGATCCGAATCTCAATGTCGATCCGACCGAGGATCGAGCGATCAAGACGTGGCGGTGGTGGAAAGAGGCCGCACAGCCCTGGGTCGACATCATCCAGGAGCACGCCCCCGAGACGCCGGTGCTGATCGGGTCGCCGCGGTGGACCCAGTGGACCTATCAGGCCCCACGCGACGAGTTCTCCGGTGACAATCTGATCTACACCGGCCACGTGTACGCACACCCCAATCTCAGGCCGCTCTCGAAGTACTTCGGCGAACCCGCCAAAGACGTGCCCGTGTTCATGACCGAATTCGGCTGGGGATCCTACGGAGCCGAGTGGCTGAAGGGCACCGCCGAGAAAGAAGGTGAGCAGTTCACCTCGCTGTTCGAGAACTTCCCGCAGATGAGCTGGACGGTCTGGTGTTTCGACGCCAAGTGGAGTCCCGCGATGATGGACCACGACTGGTCGCTCAACGCCTACGGGAAATTCTGGCGGGATCAACTCCAGCAGTGGCGCGGCCAGTACGAACCGGGCGGTTCCGTGACGACCACCAGCGAGACTCCTTCGGATGCGACCCCGACCGATACCACAGCCACGACCACGACCGACACCACCCAGGGCCCACCACCGATCGACGGGACCGTCCCACAGGATGTCGACGGCGACGGTATCTACGGCGATTTCAACGCGAATGGACGGATCGACTTCCCCGACGTGAACCGATTCTTCCAGCATAGCGATACCGATGCGATTCAGACCAATCCGGGCTTTTTCGATATCGATGGCAACGGAACCATCTCTCTCCAGGACGTGATGGCGCTGTTCCAGATGGTCTGAGGTTCGAAGGCTCCCGGCTGGACCGGAAATACCGGCAATTTTCACGCGCCGGGAATTGGATGGGTCCTTTTTCTTTGGCCACCCTAACTCTGAATTAGGTAGTCCTAAATGACTGTGGCACTGGCTGATGCCGACGCGGGTGAGTCGATCGAGATGTGCGAGGTTCCCGACGGAGATGCGCGCGCGAAACTCCTCCGGCTTGGCTTTCTCGACGGGCCGGTCGAGTGTCGTCGCCAGCTGACGAACGGGCCCGTTATTCTCCGTCGCAATGGGACCGAAATGGCGCTCGGATCGGCGCTCGCAGAGGAGATCCGCATCGATCGCGACGCATGACCGACGGCGAGGCTCCCGCTGAAACGATCGCCCTGGTGGGCGCTCCGAACGTCGGCAAGAGCGTCGTCTTCGGTGAACTCGCCGAGAGCTACGTCGACGTTTCGAACTATCCCGGGACGACGGTCGACACGACCGAGGGTGCGCTGGAGGACGCCCGACTGACGGACACGCCGGGCGCACACGGTATCTCGTCGTTTTCGGAGGAGGAACGCGTCACGCGGGATATCGTCCTGAACGAGGCCGATCGCGTGATCAACGTCGTCGATGCGACCCAGCTCGATCGCGACCTCTTTCTGACACTCCAGTTACTCGATATGGGGATCCCCACGGTCGTGGCGCTCAACATGATGGACGAGGCCGATGCCGACGGCGTCGAGATCGATGTCGAGGCGCTGGAGTCCGAACTCGGTGTTCCTGTCGTGCCGACGGTCGCCGTCGAGGGCGAGGGGATCGACGAACTGCGCGAGCGGCTTCCCGAGGCGAGTGCCCCCGATGAGACCGGCATCGAGCGGTTTTTCGAGGCGGTTTCGGACCTCGATGTCGATCGTGCGAGAAAGACGCTCGTCGTCGAGGACGACGAGCCGACGGCCCAGGCCGTCGCGGACGCGGCCGGAGACGACGATCGAGTCGGGGCTGACACCGGTGGGACCGATCCGGACGATATCGCCGCCGATGGCGGCGTCTTCGCCTCGGGACAGCGCGAGGCGGTCTATAGCCACCGCCGCCGTCGGGTCGGCGAGGTGATCGATGCCGTCCAGCACCGCGGCGATCGGGGGCGACCGATCGCCGAGCGGATCAGCGATCTCATGATCAACCCTCTGACGGGCACGCCGATCGCGCTCGCGCTTCTCGGCGTGATCTTCTATCTCATCGGGGTGGTCGTCGCCCAGAAGGTCGTCGACTTTCTCGAAATCGTCGTTTTCGGCGACTACTACAACCCCGCTGTGGAGGGCATCGTGACCGCCATGCTCCCGGCAGCGAACTGGGTTCGACCCATCGAGTTCCTGCTCGTCAACGATAATCTCGGACTCCTCACCGTCACCGTCCAGTACGTCCTGGGCGTGCTCTTGCCACTCGTGATCGCGTTCTATCTCGTGATCGGTCTCCTCGAAGACTCGGGCATCCTCCCGCGACTCGCGGTCCTCACCGATCGCGGCCTCAACCGCGTCGGGCTCAACGGGCGGGCGATCGTCCCGATGATCGTCGGTGTCGGGTGTGTGACGATGGCCGTGATCACCACCCGGATGGTCGGATCCCGCCGCGAGCGCCTGATCTCGACGGCGCTCCTGGGTCTGGCGATCCCCTGTTCGGCCCAGCTGGGCGTCATCATGGGCTTGCTCGCGGGGCTCGGCATGGGCTGGTGGTTCGCGTATCTCGGCGTCCTGCTGGGCGTGCTCGGGGCGGCGGGCGTCGTCCTCGATCGCACGCTCCCCGGTGAGAGTGAGGCGCTCGTGACCGAACTCCCGCGGATGAGAGTCCCGAAGCCGGGCAACGTCATCCGCAAGACGTACAATCGAACGAAGATGTTTCTCCGGGAAGCCGTTCCACTCTTTGGCGTGACGGCCGTCGCCGTGTCCGCGCTGGATTACGTGGGCGGTCTGGACGCCATCGAGGCGGGGCTCGCACCGCTCACCAGTTTGCTCGGCTTGCCCCGGGAGTTCGGGCAGGTTCTCGTCCTCGGACTCATCCGGCGGGACTTCGCCGCTGCGGGAATGACAGATCTCACGCTCTCGACGCCAGAGGTCTTCGTCGGCCTGGTCGTCATCACGCTCTTTGTCCCCTGTATTCTCTCGATGGTGATGATCCTCAAGGAGCGCGACCTGACGACCGGGATCGTGATGTGGGTCGGGTCGTGGGCCGTCGCATTCACCGTCGGTACGGTCCTGGCCACCGCGATCGCGTACATCGGCCCCCTCGTCGGCGACGCACTCGCCGCTCTGCCCGGGGTGATCGGCTGATGGAGGTTACCTGCCCCGACTGCGAGTACGAGATCGATCCCGCGGCGGGACTGACCTGCCCGCGCTGTGGGACGACGGTGACGTGTTCGAGCCTCTCGTGTGAGGAATGTGACGGCTGTAGCGGGCTGTTCGAGCCGATCGAGGCGTTCGCACGCGATCGGCTTCAATTCTGATTTTTGGAGCGCACAATTTTCAGGCCGTACGATCGAATATACCCGGGAGGCCGATCGGCTCCGGCGACCGGGGCGGGCCTCGTGAAATCATGACACGGGACTATACTGCAACGGTACGCGTCGACAGGCGATCGTTTCTCACAGGCACAGCCGCTGCGGCCGGAAGCCTGGTCGGACTGGCTGGAACCGCCTCGGCCAGTGGCAGTGCACTGGTCGTCGGGACGACGACGCCGGGCCGGGTGTATCGTCGCGACCCCGACGGATGGGTGCCAATGGGTGCGGCCCTGACGGGCGACCTCGGATCGGTGACCGACCTCCTGATGGTCGACGGGACGCTCTACGCCGCGGTAACGACTCACACGGCCTTTACGGAGGGGTCCGGGAAGGTGTTCCGGTGGGACGGATCGGCGTGGACCCAGGTCGGCGAGGACCTGGGCAACAACGTCAACGAACTGGTCGTTTACGAGGGGTCACTCCACGCGGGTGTCTCCGTCGGCGACGCCGAACTCTACCGTCTCGACGACGAATCGTGGACGCGCGTCGTGCACGCTGGCGCCTGGACCGGGGCTGGCGCGATGGCCGTCTACGACGGTGCGCTGTACGTCGGCGATTTGAGTGCCGATATTTTCGGTCGGTACGATGGCGAGACGTTCACGACCGAGGCCAACCGCGGCGGGAGTTGTGTGTACGATTTCGAGATCTACGAGGGCGATCTCTACGCTGGCGCGTACCGCGGGAAACTCTACCGGCGCGACGGTGGCGACTGGACGATCGTCGATCAGGCCGACGCGTATGGCTATCTCTTCGTCGTCGCCGAACACGACGGAACGCTGTTCGTCGGGACGGACTTCGGGCCGGACCTGTTCCGTCTCGAGGATGGCACGCTGACCCGCGTCAAGCGGTTCGATGAGACCGTCGTGGCGCTGTTCGACGCCGGTGACGCACTCTATATCGGAACCGGACAGAACACGGCCGAATTCACGGACAGCTACCCGCAGGGAACCGACGGTCACCTCTATCGATACGTCGATGGCACCATCGAGGAGGTCTCGCCCGATCAGGACTTCGCGGGGGCCGTCCAGACCATGACCACCGTTGGGCTCAACGAGCCACCGACGGCCGATATCGCGGTCACGACCGCAACGCCCGTCACCGGCGAACCGATCGTCCTCGATGGGACCGCGTCGAGCGATCCCGACGGGGAGATTTCGCGCTACGAGTGGGATCTCGACGGTGACGGGACGTTCGAGGCGACGGGTCCGACCGTCGAGGCGACCGTCGACGAACCGGGTGCCCACGAGATGACCCTCCGGGTGACCGACGACAGCGGCGCGACCGCGACCGCGACGACGACCATCTCGGTCGCACTCGGCGTCGGCATCGAGATCAAACCACCAGCGGAGCCGACGCCGATCAATCCGCGCCGGAAGACTGGCGTCCTCCCGGTCGCGATCGACGGCACGAGCGTCGATCCCGCGTCGGTCGCCGTCGATTCGATCCGGATCGGCGCGCCCGAGGTCGTCAGGTCGGGTACGGGAGCCACGCCGGTCCACGAGGGCCACCGCACCGATGCCACCGGTGACGGAACGACCGATCTCGTCGTCCACGTGCCGATCGACGAGGCGGGCTTCGATGGCGACGAGTCCGTCGGCGCGCTCCGCGGTGAAACCGTCGACGGAACGCGGCTGGTCGGGACCGACGCGGTGACCATCGTCGGCGGCGGACCACCCCGGTGAACCCGGCGTCCGGATCCCACGATTGGATCGGGGGACTACCCCGGTAGACTCGGCGTCCGACTCCCTCAATTGGATCGGGGCACTTCCTCGATTGG
>JBDGTN010000117.1:1670-9347 GCA_042216835.1 Halococcoides sp. | reverse complement strand
AATAGGAGCGACAGTCGTGGCATTCACAGCCAGCTGGCGATCACAATCGGATGGGATCGTCGGTCGCACTCTTGACTTCGAGGATGCCCTCTTCGAGCGAGAACCGGAGCGATCGGCCCTGATCGCCGCCAGCGTCTTCGGCCAGGATCGGCACGTCGAGTCCTTCGAGCGTCTCGCGGGCCGCCTCGACGTTTCGGCTGCCGATGCTGTCCCCCGAAAAGTCGAGCATGTCACTCCCGCCAGCGATTTTCGCTCCGAGTTCGTCTTCGGCGGCCCCTTCGGCAGCGAGTTCCGCGAGCATGGTCTCGATGCCCGAATCGACAAATTTCGCTGGCGTGCCGTTTGTGCGGTCCTCGGCCGAGGGCAGCATGGCGTGCAACAGGCCCCCGACGCCGTCCGGTTCGTCGTAGATCGCCACCCCGACGCAGGATCCGAGACCGCTGGTCGTCAGCACGCTGCCGTCGCTCGCAACGTGATACTCGGCGACCCCAACAGCGTGACGCTGTGAGGGTTGGGTCTGACCGGCCGCCCGGGAGCTATCGTAGACTTTCATCCGAAGATCTCGTCAGGGTCGGCGTCTGTTCGATCCGCCCGATCCACGTCCAGTGCTTCCAGAGCGGTTCGGAGCTCGTCGATATCCGGCAACGCGTGGATCTCACACCCGAAATCCATCGAATCCGTATGCATCTGTGAGTTGATCACGAAGACGTGACTCTGCCGTTGACCCATCTGTGCCGCCAGCGGGTCGAGGATGGCCTGGCCCATGTCGTGGACGTACCGCGGCGGGGAGTGATCGATCGACTGCTGGAGTACGTTCGCCCAGCCGTCGACGAATCCGCTTGACATGATGTTGCCGAGTTCCTCCAGGGCGGCCTCGTGGGACTCGGTGAGTTCGTCGGCTGGTTTGCCAGCCAGGGCCCCGCCGACCGACGCCGCCACGTCTTCGTCGAAGAGCACGGCCAGATACCCGCTCGGGGCACCCTCGAACTCCACAACGGTGCCGGCATATGGTCGCTCGCCGAGGCGTCGGGGCACGTCCTCGATGCGGACGAAGTCGATGCGGGTGACCTCAGCCTCGATGTCGAGGCCCGCCAGCATCCCGACGTTCTCGGCGGCGCGTTCGGTCCCCTGGCGGCTCATTTCCTGAAACACCTCGAGTTTGTCGAGGGGGATCGCCGTGCCATCGGTCCCCGACTGCTCGTCGAACAACTGCGAGAGCGCATCGGCATCGGGCCGGGCGAGAATGTAGAATTGCTGAGCGTTGCCGTCCCATTCGAGACGGCTCTCGAAACTGAACACCTGTCCCTCGTCGGTCGCCTCTGCGAGAACATCCCCAGCAGATTCGGTCCGGTAGGTGGGCGGCGAGTGATCGATCGTCGTTCCGAGATAATCGGCCCAGCCGTCGATAAACCCGCTGAGGACCACGTTTCCGATCTCCTTGATCCCGCTGACGGCGGCGTCCGACGGGGTCGATTTGCCCACGAGAGATTGAGCGAGCGAGTCCTCGCTCTCCTGATCGAGCAGCAACCAGGCCGGTCCAGCGAGTTCCCCCTCTACCTCGAACTCGACGATTCCCGGATCCTCGCCGAGATGGTCCAGGGAAATCGCCTCGTCGCCGAAGGTGATCCGAGTCACGTCGACGGCCACGTCGATGCCAGTCATGCGAGCCGCGGAGTCGGCAGCACGGTCTGCTCCCTCGTGGGCAAGTTTGTCGATCGTCTCGAGGGACTGAACGTCGACGTTCATGCGATTGTATCCTCGATTGCGTCCATGACACTGGGTTTCTGGAAGGGTTTGGTGATGTACCCATCCGCCCCGGCCTTGACCGCCTCTTTCATCTTCTCTTCTTGCCCGACACTCGTACACATGATCACCGTTGCATCCGGATCGGACTCGGTGATCGCCGCGGTGGCCTCGATCCCGTCTTTGATCGGCATCACGATGTCCATCATGACGAGGTCAGGGTGGGTTTCGGCGTACACCTCGGTCGCCTCGACGCCGTTTTCGACTTCACCGACGATGCGATGATCCTCTTCGAGAATCTCGCGCAACAGATTCCGCATGAACTCCGAATCGTCGGCAATCAGGACGTCTGCCATGGTCGGTAGCCAACGTACGGGAAAATCTCCGATAAGATTTCTCCAGAGATTATCGGCTGTGATAATAACCGGCCAGTGCGAGCAGATTAGAACCTAGATACACTGTACAGCAGCGAGTGTCGATTTCAGCTATTTTCGACGACCAACATCGGTCCTGATACCGGTGTCCTGCGTTATTGTCCGACACCGATCGAACGCCCCCAAATCGCGCCGGCAGTTGCTACGCTGCGTGTCCGGGTCCTCGTCTGTTCGGTTTGCTCGAACAGGCCACCGCCAGTACGCCCCACCTGGACGGTCCAGGTCGCCTTGCTTACACGATCCGCAACATCTCACAGAGCGCGTCTATGCCGTGCTCCTCGCGTATGGCGCGCTGCTCGGCGGCCCCGCTTGGCGAGTCAGAGACCTCGCGTAACCCCTCGATATCGAGGCGATCGCACTCCCGATCGACCGCCTCCTCGACCGAGATGGCCGCGCCGGTACAGCCGCGTTCGAGCAATTCGGCCTCGCGACCGTAGCGCAGCGCTCGCCACTTGTTCTCGTCGAGCAGTTCCTGGCGGCACTCGCCCGCAGGCCGGCCGTCCTCGTAGCGCTCTGCGAGGTCGGTCACGATGGCGTGGGCGTACTCGACGAACGCGATCGTGCGCTCGACATCGCGGTGGGCGTCGGGCACCCGAATCTCGACGGTGCCGTGTTCGCCGTGGGGGCGAACGTCGAACCAGAGTTCGCCCCGGTCGTCGATCGATCCCGTTTCGAGGAGGGTGCGCTCGTAGTCGAGATAGGCCTCGAAGTCCTCGAATGCGGTCGGAACGCCCGTGTTCGGCAGATTTTCGAAGATCTTCGCGCGGGCGGACTGCAGACCGGTATCGATCCCACACCAGTACGGCGAGTTCGCCGAGACTGCGAGCACGATCGGTAGATACCACCGGAGTTCGTTCGCGATCCAGACGGCCTTGTCGGCGTCGTCGACGCCGACGTGGACGTGGACCCCTGCGGTGGTGTTGCGGTGCTGTGGGTACTGGATGCGATCGAGTTGCTCTCTGTATCGGGGTTTCTCGGCGCGTTCGAGGTCGCGCCAGTCCGCCGCGGGATGAAGCCCCGCCGCGGCGAGGCCGTAGCCGTGGTCGGTGACGTGGTCGAAGAGATCCTGCCGGGTCTGACGGATCGTATCGGCCGCCTCATCGACCGACTCGATCAGCGGCGTCTGGACCTCGAGGACGCACTTGAACAGTTCGTGACTGATCCGGCCGGCAAGATCGCCCGTCGGCGGGTCCTCGTAGACGAGTTCGTCCGATCCCGCGGTCGGGCGGTCGGTCTCGGGATCGACGACGAAAAACTCCTCCTCGACGCCGAGGGTGCCCATCCGGTCGAAGGCGGCGGCAGAACTCGTCTCCATCGAGTGACGGCGATTGGCTGGCGTCGTGCCTAACCCTTTTGCTTGTGGCAGTCACCGCGGTCGAGCGATCACGCCGAGGTGGTCGTCGTGATGGCGATCGAGGCGAGCGCGATCGAGGATCGCATAGCCCTCCCGCAGATCCGCCAGCACCGCCTCGAACACCGCCTCGGGATCGCTGGCCACGTCGACACTGCGAGCCTTGATCGCGAGCGCGAGGCGGCCCTCGTCGTGGAGAAACTGGCGATTTGCCAGCGCGACGCCCGCCTGATCGCGCGTGGCCACATCCTGGACGATCGTCCCGACGGGTTCGACGACGTGAGCGTACGAGTCTGGCGCGCGGGCGTCGGCGAGCAGCGGAAACAGTCGGTTTCGCTCGCGCGCGACGGCGACGAGGTCACGGGCCGGCCGGGGGGCGAACTCGACGGCGTAGGTGGGCGCGATGTCCGCGACGTGGCTCGCGGTCGTCCCCGCCGCCGCGCCCAGATAGAGTACCGGATCGCCGGCCGCGATCGGCAGGTCGAGACCCGCCTCGACCATCGCGGCGAGTTTCGAGCGATCGGGGTCCCAGGCCCGCCACTCGCCGTCGGTCGGGTCGTCGCCGATCGACGGGCCCCGCGTCGCCAGACACTCGGTCCCGTCGAACGGTCGGCGCTGGACGCCCTCCGGGAGAGTCACTGCGCTCCCCCCGATCGGATCTGAGCGATGCGCTCGTCGAGGTCGCGCTCCAGGTCCGGACGGCGATCGCCGCTGTAGTGATCGATCCGGGCGGCGATCGAGAGTTTGCCCGCCAGCGCCCGCGCGGCCGATCCACGCTTCCCGGGGCGCGTGCCCGAGACGGCGTCGTGGGTGTAGATCACGCCGTGTTTTGGCGATGGCGCGGACCCGCGGAGGTGCGCGAAGAGAGCATCTTCCGCGCCGAGCACCTGGACGGTGCCGCTGGGCTTGCGCGCCAGATCCTTCAGTCCGCCCGCCAGCGCGATCAATCGCGCGGCGAGGATCGGCCCCGCGAGCCCGGCGAGATTCGGCGCGACCGCGGGGACCGATCGCTCCAGATCCGCTTCGAGCGCGTCGGCCTCGTCGTCGAGGTCGGCGACCCGCCGGGCCAACTGCCGAAGCGATTCGCCGACGTCATCGCGCTCGGCAATCTCGCGGGCGTACTCGATGCCGGCCTCGCGCTCGCCGAGTGCCGCGCCGGCCCACTCGCTGACCCGCTCGGCGAGTTCGTTCGCCGTCCGGCGGCAATCGTCGAGCGCGCGAACCTGGTGGACGATCCGCCGGTCGTCGGCGCGCTCGCGCTCGGCGACCGCTCGATCCGCCGCCGCGACGGTCGCCTCGTGGAGCCGGTCGTAGTAGGCATCGCGGTCGGCCGCAAACCCGGATTCGACGGCGATGGTCGGCCAGTCGCGGGGTTCGTCGGCCCCGCCGGCCCGGATCGCCTCGGCGAGGGAATCCGCGTCCCCGGGATCACAGTTCTCGAACCAGCCGGTCATGGTGGCTCCAGTCGGCGCGCCACCGAAGGCGTTCCGGTCGATCGACGGATCAGGGCGCGCCCGCGAGCACGAACGTGGCCGGCTCCTCGACGGTGATCTCCCGGGTCGCGTCGGGATCGATCCGGACGGCGTCGCCGCTTTCCATCGCGACGGACTCGCCCTCGATCGTGACCGTCGCTGTGCCGTCCAGCAGGAGATACACCTCTTCCTGTCCGTCGTCGGCGTGATCGTGGGGTGTGCCCTCCCAGCCCGATTCGGCCTCCAGCAGCGTCACGCCCAGGTGCTCGCAATTGAGTGCATCCCGCAGGAACGTCATGCCCGGTGCGCGCTCTTCGACCGCGTCAGCGGATGCCGTGTCGTACATCGGTGGCGCTTCGATCGCGACCGTCCTAATGCTGGGGGTTGTGCTCAACCCTGCCGCAGCCGGCGGGTCCACCGTCCGACGGCGAGTCGCGCGCTGGTCACTCCGGTGGCGGCGAGCACGGCCGCGAGACCAACCAGCGCGGCCAGCGCGAGTGAATCGAGCGGGGCGAACACGAACGCGACGACGAAAATCGCACCCAGCGGGAGCATCGTCGCGACACCGAACAGCGCGAACAGCAGGCTATCGAAGAGGAATTCCCCGGGGGCGAGGCCCGCGAGCGCGACGGTGATGCCGACGACGTAGACGACGATCCCGATCACCAGCACGGCCCCCACGAGGGCCGGGACGACTCGCGCGCCCGTCCAGACGACCACGGCAGCGTGGGCGAGAAGTCCGACCACCGGTCCGAGCACCATCGCCGTGCGCGCCGTCGAGCGCACGATCTGCCCGACCGAGACGGGATGGGCCCGGTCGGCGTCGGGAGCGGCCGCCTGGGCCAGCCAGTTGTAGGTCGTAAATCCCGAGAGGCCGAGCATCGCACCGACCGCAATGCCGATCGATGGCGCGACGCCCGTAATCTGCCCGGCAAGGTCGACGAGCGCGACGGTGACGGCCGCGAGGATCGCCGCCGAGAACGCGACCTTGCCGATCCCGCCCGCGCTCCGGTGGAGGCCGAGCAGCGTCTTCGTCGCAAGCGGATCGCCGATCCGGCGGTGCCAGCGAGCGAACGCCGGTCGGACCGAGCGCTCGGCGCGACCCTGCGTGGGTTCGAAAGTCCGGGCCGCCGTGGCGTAGACGACGGCGAGTGCGCCCACCGCACCGGCGATCCGGACGGGCGACAGCGCCTCGATCGATCCGACCGGAACGACCAGCCCGGGATCGACGCCCGCGAGGAGTGCGACGCCGACCGCGAGTCCAGCCACGGCAAGCATCGCCCGGCCGACGAGACCGCGTCGCACGAGACCGATCGCCGCGAGCGTCGTCCCCAGGCCGAGCGCGAACGCGATGACGAGCGAGAGCCACAGCCAGGCCACGCCGACGGCGATCGATGCGGGGCCACCGCTGCGCGCGGCGACGGCCGGCGTCGCGCCGACGGCCATCGGTGCCAGAAAGAGCACGGCGTAATAGGCCAGATCCTTCAGGACGAACGCACCGAGCAGGCGCGCTCGCGAGAGCGGGAGCGTCCGCCCCGCGAAGACGACCAGCGTCACCTCGCCCAGCAGATCCTGGATGGCATCCCGGCCGACGAACCCGATCGATCCGGTGTGGAGGCCAAAGGCGGCGGCGAGCGCGCCGAGACCGGCGATCACCACGCCCGGATCGGTCCCCGTCCGCACGAACAGAATCGTTCCCGCCGCGACGAACGCCGCGATAACGACCGGAAAGGCGGCGAAGCGCCCGCCAGCGAACAGTCGGCGGTGGAGGCGATACTCCTCGCGAACCATCGCCGCCAGCACGGCCACGGTGCGATCGTCGAGAACCCCACCGACACGGCCGCCACCATCGGCATCCGGGGCGCCCGGAGCGTCGCCCGTCACGCCGGGTCGCCTCCCACGCGGTCGACGAAGATATCGATGAGTCGCTCGTCGGTCTCCGCGGGCCGGACCGTCGCAACCAGTTGCCCCTCGTGAACGATACCCACCCGCGTGCAGAGCTCGGCCGCGACAGTGACATCGTGCGTCGAAAAGCACACGGTATGATCGTCCGCGTACCCCGCGAGAAACTCTTTGACGGTCTCCTGGACGATCGGATCGAGGTTCGCCAGCGGCTCGTCGATGAAGACGACGCTCGGCTCGTGCAGGAAGGCCGCGACGATCATGACCTTCTGTTTTTGCCCACGTGAAATATCCGTCGAGAGCGTGTCGAGATGACCGCTCAGATCGAGTCTGTCGGCCCACTCGTCGGTCGCCGCCTCGATGTCCTCGTCTGAAATGCCGCGGACGGTCCCGACGAACTGGAAGTACTCTCTCGGGGTCAGAAAGCTGGGCGGACTCGATCGTTCGGGCAAGATACCCACTCGCTCGCGGACCGCCACGGGCTCAGTCACGGGATCGACATCGAGCACGCGGACCCGCCCCTCGTCGGGCCGGATCTGTCCGGTGAGGATCGACATCGTGGTCGTCTTGCCCGCGCCGTTCGGGCCCAGGAGACCGAACAGTTCGCCGTCCTCGATCGACAGCGTCAGGCCGTCGAGGGCGTCGATCGAGCCGTAGGCCTTCTGGAGGTCCGTGAGTTCGATCGCTGCCATCGATCGATCCAGGGGTGGACCGGCCCTAAGCCTGCTGGCGCGGTCAGCACAGACGGCCCCGGAGTGTCAGCCCCCGAGACCCC
>JBDGTN010000117.1:0-1570 GCA_042216835.1 Halococcoides sp. | reverse complement strand
GGAGTGTCAGCCCCCGAGACCCCCGAGCGTATCGGTCCGTGTGAACGCCTCGCCTGGCGCGGCGCGCTCGCAACGCTTTTGGGCCGGAGGATCCGACCGGCGACATGGAACACGGCGATTCCACCCCGTTTTCGGCGAAACTCGACGTTCCGGAGGCACTGACCTTCGACGACGTGTTGCTCCGCCCCAAGGAGAGCCGGGTCGAACCCGACGCGGCCGACACCTCGACGCGCGTCTCGACAACTGTCGAGGTGAACGTGCCCGTCCTCTCGGCGGCGATGGACACCGTCACGGAGGGCGACATGGCGATCGCGATGGCGCGGGAGGGCGGCCTGGGCGTCATCCACCGCAATATGGACCTCGACCGGATGATCGCCGAGATCGAGCGCGTCAAGCGCGCCGACGAGTTGATCATCCGCGATGTCGTCACCGCCGACCCCGACCAGCCCGTCCACGAGGTCGACGCGATGATGGAACGGGAAGGCGTCAGCGGCGCGCCCGTCGTCGGCGAGGACGACGAGGTGCTCGGAATCATTTCGGCGACGGACGTGCGTCCGTATCTCGAGGTCGGCGAGTCCGACGAGGTGCGCGAGGCCATGACCGACGAGGTCATCACCGCCGGCGAGGACGTGACTCCGCGCGAGGCGCTCGAACTCATGTACGAACACAAGATCGAGCGCGTCCCGATCGTCGACGACGCCGACCGACTGATCGGTCTGATCACGATGCAGGGCATTCTCCAGCGCCGCGAGTACGACCAGGCCGCTCGCGACGACGAGGGCCGCCTGCGGTGTGGCGTCGCCGTCGGCCCCTTCGAGCAGGACCGCGCGATCGCCGCCGACGAGGCCGACGCCGACATCGTCTTCATCGACTGTGCGCACGCGCACAACCTCGACGTGGTCGAATCCGCGAAGGCCATCCAGGATGCCGTCGATGCGGATGTCGTCGTGGGAAACGTCGGCACGCGCGAAGCGGCCAGGGATCTCGTCGAATTCGCCGACGGCCTCAAGGTCGGCATCGGCCCGGGATCGATCTGTACGACCCGTGTCGTCTCCGGCGCGGGCATGCCACAGCTCACCGCGGTCGCCGAGGTCGCCGACGTGGCCGCAGAATACGACGTGCCGGTCATCGCCGACGGCGGGATTCGCTACTCTGGGGATGCGATCAAGGCCATCGCCGCGGGCGCCGACGCCGTCATGCTGGGCTCGTATTTCGCTGGCACCGACGAGGCGCCCGGACGCGTCATCACGATGAACGGCAAGAAGTACAAACAGTACCGCGGGATGGGGTCGGTCGGCGCGATGAAATCCGGCGGCGGCGAACGCTACCTCAAGGATGTCGACGACAACGAAGAAGACGACTACGTGCCCGAGGGCGTCGAAGCCGCGACGCCGTACAAGGGCCCCGTGGAGAACGAACTCCATCAGCTCGTCGGCGGAATGAAATCGGGCATGGGCTACGTGGGTGCCGACACCATCGACACCGTCCAGCAGCGCGCCGAGTTCGTCCGGGTCTCCTCGGCCGGCCAGCAGGAGAGCCACCCCCACGACGTGATGATCACCGACGAGGC
>JBDGTN010000011.1:0-9477 GCA_042216835.1 Halococcoides sp. | reverse complement strand
CGGACGAGATGGCCGGCGGATCGGCCGGTCTGCGGACGAGATGGCCGGCGGATCGGCCGGTCTGCGGACGAGATGGCCGGCGGATCGATTGACCGGTATCGGAGCGTTAAGACTCCTGCAGACCCACGATCCGATCGTGCGGGACGGACAGCTTCCGGGAGTCGACACCGGAACCGACCGGATCGTCGCCCACGTCGATATGGACTGTTTCTATGCCGCCTGCGAGCGCCTTCGAGAGCCCGCACTCGACGGGGAACCGGTCGTCGTCGGCATGGGCTACGAGCCAGGATCGTCGGGCGGCGTGGTGGCGACGGCGAGTTACGAGGCGCGCGCCCAGGGCATCGAGAGCGCGCAACCGATCGAGACCGCGCTCGATCGATTGCCCAGACGCACCGAGACAGCGACCGGCGATCGCAATGGACCGACCGGATTCTACCGGCCGGTCGATCTGGAGTACTACGAGCAAATCAGCGACGCGGTGATGGCAGTCCTCCAGGAGCGGGCCGATACCGTCCGGGCCGCGTCGATCGACGAAGCCTATCTCGACGTGACCGATCGGACGACCTGGGCCGCTGTCGAGTCGTTCGCCCGCGATCTGCGCGCCGATGTGTCCGAGTCGGTCGGCGTCACCGCGAGCGTCGGCGTCGCCCCGACGATGAGCGCTGCCAAGATCGCGAGCGATCGGGACAAACCCGATGGCCTCGTGATCGTCCCACCGGACGCCGTGCGTGATTTCCTGGCCGATATCGACGTTGCGGCGATACACGAGGTCGGCCCGAAGACGGCTCGAACGCTTCGCGCCCGCGATATCGAGACTGCCGGTGATCTCGCGTCCGCCGATCCCGCCCGACTCGAATCGCTCCTGGGCGAACGGGGCCGGACGATCCGCCGATACGCCCGCGGCGACGACGACCGCCCGGTCGAACAGGTCGGCGATCCCAAAAGTCTCTCACGGCAATCGAGTTTCGGCGACGCGACCGACCATGCCGGGCGCGTCCACGACCGGATCGATGACCTCGCGCGAGCGGTGGCCGAGCGGTCGGACCGCGAAAACGCGCTCTACCGGACGATCGGCATTCGAGTCGTGACGCTACCCTTCGACATCCACACGCGCGAACGAACGCTTCCCGGGCCGGTCGCCGACGAGGAGTTGCTCTGCGAGACGGCCCACGAACTGGCCCGTGAGTTCGACGGCAGAGCGGTCCGGAAGGTCGGCGTTCGAGTCTCGAATCTCGCGTTCAGCGATCACGAACAGGCCGAGCTGTCGGGCTACGACGGCGACGGGGCCGTCTATGGGGACGGCGAGCGCACCGCCGGGGATGATGAGCCGCGACGGCCACCCCAGCGATCGATCGGGGACTTTCGGGACGGGGACGATCAGCTTTAGGGCGTCGGCCTCCCCAGCGAGGACATGGACGTGGGCATCGTCGGCCAGACCGACAAGCCACGCGTTGCGGAGCTGGTCGACCGCCTGATCGATGTCCTCAGAGAGAGCGACGCCTCGCCGGCCGTCGAATCCGTCACGGCGTCGGTCGTCGGCCCGCATCGCGACGACGTTCTCCGGATCGATCACGCGAACCTCGACGAGTGCGATCTGGTCGTCAGCCTGGGCGGCGACGGCACCTTTCTCCACGCGGCCCACGGCGCGGGGACGACGCCCGTCGTGGGCGTCAATCTCGGTACCGTCGGGTTTCTCAACGCCATCCGCCCGGAGGAGGCGACCGAGACGCTTCAGGGCCTGGTCGCCGACTGGCACGACGATCACCTATCCGTCCGCGAACGACCCCGATTGCGGGCCAAGACGCCGGACGGACCACTCCCGCCGGCCGTCAACGAGGTGACCATCCGGGGCCCCCAGCGCGGTCCCGGGCGTCGCATCGACGCATCGATCACGATCGACGGCGAGACCTATCACGAGGCGCGCGTCGACGGCGTCGTCATCGCCACCCCGACCGGCAGTACGGCGTACAACCTCTCGGAGGGCGGTCCGATCGTGCATCCCGACTGTCCGGGGACGATCGTGACCCTCCAGTCGGCCGCCCCGGGCATGCCACCGCTCGTGGTCGATCGCGACCGCACGGTCGAGATCACCGTCGAGACGCCCTCACCGGTCGTCGCCGTCAGCGATGGCCGCCGGTCGCGGTCGTTCGACGCCCCGGCGACCGTCGAGTGCTGCCAGGACGGCCCGATGCTCCGGAGTGCCGGCCCGGACGACTCCTTTTTCGAGGGGTTGAATAAACTCCAGTGAATCGGCCGGTCGGTCGTCGCTCGCGACGATCGGAACGGCGAGCCATTCGATGGCGGGGATCGATACGCTTTCCGGGCCAGACCGCCAGTCACCGACCGATGGTCGAGGATTTCAGGGTCGTGCCAGCGGTCGACATCGAAGACGGACGCGCCGTGCAACTCGTGGGCGGTGAACGGGGCACCGAAACCACGTACGGCGATCCCGTCGAGGCGGCGGAGCGATGGGTCGAAGCGGGCGCACGCCGCCTCCACGTGATCGATCTCGACGGCGCGTTCGACGGTGAGCGCGCAAACGCCGACGCCATCGCGGCGATCGTCGATCGGGTCGATATCCCCGTGCAGGTGGGCGGCGGGATTCGCGAGCGATCGGACGCGGTGCGCTTGCTCGAGGCAGGCGTCGATCGCGTCATCCTCGGGACGGCCGCCATCGAGACGCCTGCCCTGGTCGATAACCTCGCTGCCGAGTTTCCCGACGGGGTGATGGTGAGTCTCGACGCGAGCGCGGGCGAGGTCGTCGTCGAGGGCTGGACGCAGGGGACGGGGCTCGACCCCGTCGAAGCGGCCAGTAGCTTCGCCGAGCGCGGGGCAGCGGCCATCCTGTTCACCGATGTCGACACCGAGGGTCGGATGGACGGCATCCGTGCCGATCGCGTCCGCGCGCTGGTGGATGCCGTCGATGCGCCGGTGGTGGCGAGTGGCGGTGTCGCCTCGATCGAAGACGTTCGCGAACTCGCCGCGACGAACGCGGCGGGCGTCGTCGTCGGGACGGCGCTCTACGAGGGGCAGTTCAGCCTCTCGGACGCCCAGAACGCCGTTCAGCGTTCCTGAAGTGTGACCTCGATGGCGGCGTAGGTCTCGAAAAAGGGTTCGAACCCTCCCGAACTGCTTCCCACGGCGTGTCGTTCGCCGTCGACTTCGACGACGAAACTATTCTCGGTCGGGAACGCCGTCGTGGGATCGCCGATCAGACTCTGGCGAATTTCGACGATCGGAACGTCGGTGTGCTGTTCGCGATCGCCCGATTCGACATCGAGGACGGTCAGATCCGCCGAGAGATCTCGCCCGTCCATGTCGTGGAGCGCGGCGTTCGACACCGAGGTCCGGAAGAACTGGTAGGTGCTCGGGAGCGGATCCGGGTCGGAGACGAACTCCGTATCGCCCATCGGCCAGACGTTGCTCATGATATTCCCGAGGAATCCGCCCGCGATCGACGGCATCGTAAAGGATAACGCACTCTCGTCGCCGTGGCGACCGGACAGGACCGCGTATGGACCGATGACACCCCGCGTTTCGTCGGCGATGACCGTCACCGGTGGCTTGGCCGACCAGGTGCGCAACACCCGGGCGATCGTTCCCGGCGCGTCGAGGTCGTCGATCGTCGAGGAGACCCCCGGGGGAACGAGCATGAGATAGACGAACACGCCCCGATCGACCGCGGCGGTCAGCGCGTCGCGGAGTTTTTCGAACTCCGTCGCCGGGATCACGATGAACACCTCGCCCTCGGCCGTCTCGATCGCCGACCGCGCGCGCCGACGGACGGTCGATCGAGAGCGGACGATCTCGAAGCCCGCCGGTTCGTCACCGCCAGCGAAGGCCTCGTCGATCGCGTCTTCGAGTTCGTCGATCCGGGCCGTGAATTCCGCGCTGACCTCTTCGGGGGGTCGCGCTCGAACGGTCGTCGGACTCGTCGACTCGTCGATCGTGACGAGTTTCCGGTCCGAGAGCGTCTGAACCACGTCGTAGATGTACCCGGTCGAGACCTCGGCGCTGTCTGCCAGGTCGCCGGTCGTCTTCGTGCCCGACCGTAACACGGCCAGGTACGCGTCGATTTCTTTCTCCGAGAGGCCAAACGTGGTGAGGTGTTGCCGAATGATGGTTTCAGTCATGGTTGTTGATCTTTATTATATCAGCAATATATTTTTCCCACTCCGGGGCTTTGCTCTCACATGTCCGATTCGTCTCTCTCTGTCGATCAGAAGTCCGAACGCCGGTGGACGATCGTCATTCTCGCCTTCGTCGCTCTGTCGGGGCTCGGAATGCAGATGCGAGGCGCACTCATTCCGGAGCTCCAGAAAGCCAGCCAGTTCGGGATCGGCGACGGCGTCGCCGGCGTGGTTGCCCCGGCTGGAACGATGGGATACGTCCTGACGGTCCTGGTCGTCGGTGCGATCGCCGGCCGACTCGACGCTCGGCGGTACGTTTTGCTCGGAGTTGGCGTGTCTGCGATCGGTGTGCTCGGGATGGGGCTGGCCCCGGGATTCGGAATTTTTCTGGGTCTGCTCGTGGTTCGTGGACTCGGAACCGGCATCGTCCGCGGACTCGATCGACCGATTCTGAGCCATTTATATCCAGAAGCTCGCGGACGCGTGTTTAATCTTTATGACCTGGCATGGGCGATGGGCGCCGCGCTCGGTCCGGCGCTGATGAGCCTCGCGATCGGACTCGAGGGGTGGACGATGGGCTACCCCGGCCCGACGATATCGATCGGATCGATCGACCTGCTCGTTCACGGGCAGTCGATCGTCTCTGGCGGATGGCGACTCGCCTACGTCGTGGTGTTCGGTGGCTTTGTCGGCGTACTCGTCGCCGTGGCCCGACTCGACCGTCCGTCGATCGATCAGGAGCGCACACTCGACTGGGCGACCGTGCGAGAACTCGCAGGGCGACCGGCTGTCGTGGCGACCGTGCTCGCGCTGGCCTTCCACACCGGACTCGAAGGAGCACTGTTCCTCTGGTTGCCCACGTTCGGCATCGAAGCCGGTGGGCTGGGACAGACCCAGGCAAACCTGCTGTTGAGCACGTTCGTCGTGGCGTACGTCCCCGGCCGAGCATTCTATACGCTGACCAGCGAGTGGATCGGATACGGGCGTCTGGTCGTCGCGATCGAGGTACTCGTGCTCCCGGTATTCGCGTGGACGTTCTTCGTCGCGGATGGGTGGCCCGTGTTCGTCGGCGTCGCCGTGCTCGGTGCGCTCGTCTCGGGCGTCTTCCCGACGATCGTTGCGTTCGGGACCGAGGCCGCACCAGCGTACAGCGCACCGATCAACGCCGTCTCGCTGGCGACCGGGTCGATCATGCTCGCGGTCGTCCCGGTCGTTATCGGCCTCCTGATGGGATTCGTGGGAATCAAAGCCGCACTCCTCGTTCCGCTCGCGATGAGCCTTGCGGTCGCACCGATCGTGCTCGGGGGGATGGTCGTCAGAGACGGCAGTCTTCGCGGCGCGATCGCCCGGTGACGGGCCTGCCGCGATCCACACGGACTAAGCGTTCGGCCGTCTATTCCGGCCCATGCCGGAAGCCGGCTGGCGGACGGGTCTGGATCGCGTGCAGCGACGCCTCCTCGAAGACTACCAGAGTGGAGTGCCGGTCGTCGAGCGGCCCTTCGACGCGATCGCCGAGACGATCGACGCGACCGGTGGGTCCGTCGTGGCTGCCGTCGAGACGCTCCTCGACCGGTCACTGATCCGGCGGCTCGGCCCGGTGTTCGACCCGCCCCGGATCGGCAGTTCGACGCTCGCGGCGGTTCGACCGGCCAGCGATCGGATCGACGCAGTCGCGCGATCGATCGATGCCCACGAGCGGGTCACCCACAACTACGAGCGCGATTTCGACTGGTCGCTCTGGTTCGTCGTCACGGCCGGATCGCGCGAGCGCCGCGACAGCGTCTTGGGCGAGATCGCACGCGAGACCGGTCTCGATCCGCTGGTCTTGCCGATGAAAACCTCCTATTACGTGGATCTCGAATTCCCGGTGCTCGATTCGGGATCGCTCGCGACGGGGGACCGCACGGCCGTCGAGCCGACGCCGATCGATGCCAACGCCGCCGACGATCTGACACCACTCGACGAACAACTCGTTCTCGCGACCCAGGACGGACTGCCCGTCTCGCCGACCCCGTACGCGGACCTCGCGGCGGCGATCGGTGTCGACGCCGATCGGGTGCGCGAGCGACTCCAGTGGTGTCGCGATCGGGGCTACATCAAGCGGATCGGCGCCGTCGTCGATCATCGCGCGACGGGGTTTACCAGCAATTCGATGGTCGTCTGGGATGTCCCCGGCGACGACCTCGACCGCGTGGGCACGCAGTTCGGCGCAGACCCGGCGGTGACGCTCTGCTATCACCGTCCGCGACGCCCCGAGCGTGGATGGCACTACTCGCTGTTTACCATGTGTCACGGCCGCGATCGATCGGCCGTCGACGAGAAAATCGACGCGCTCGCCGCGACGGTCCCGTACGATCACGACCGCCTCGATACGCTCCGTGTCCACAAACAGACCGGAGCGCGGTACGAGCGGATTCTCGATTGAGCAGTCCGGTCGATCGGGTCTCCGTGACCCACACGCCGGCTGGGATCACGCGAGTTGGCCTGGCACAAGCAGGGATGGCGCGAGTGGCGGTCGCGGTCCAGTCCCGCTCACGGGGCGTCGGACCCACCGTCGGCCTCGATGCGCTCGCCCTGATACGATCCGTCGTAGGTGCCAGAATGGTCGGCCTCGGCGACGATCAACTGGCCGATGCGCGCGCCGCGTTCGATCTCGATGGGGTGGTGGACGATCAGTAGCCCCTCGCCGCGACCCTCGTAGCCGGCGTCCCAGACCGCCGTTTCGAGCGTGGCGCCGTTCCGGAGGAGTGTCGATCGCGGGAGCAAGAGGCCGACGTGCTCGTCGGGAATCGCAATGCGGTCCTCGTAGGCGACGATGTAGCCACCGGGATCGAGATGGTAGACCGCCTGGCCATCCTCGTCGTGGGGGTCCACCTCGCGCCGATCCGCGACGCGTTTTCCGTCCCGGGCGATCCGCCCCGGCTCCGTGGGTTCGTGAACGCTCTCGATCCGGAGGTCGACGCCGTTGGGCTGGACCTGATCCGCGGTCAGCGCGCCGAACTGTTCGGCGACGAACGCCCCACTCTCGAACATGGTCGTTCGCCGGGCCGGTCCCACATAGACGTACCGAAAGACGCGATCACCGACCGGCGCGACCACCGAAAGACGCGATCGGGGACCTGGGGCAGCACCGTCGCTCGTCGATCACCCGAGATCGGAGAGGGCTTCGAGCGAATCGATCACGTGGGTGGGATCGGGGCCACCGTCGGGCGGGTCACCGTCGCGCACGAGCAACGCGGTATCGGTGCCCGCGCGCTGTCCCGCAACGATATCGGAGCGGCGGTCGCCGACGAACAGGGCCGTGTCCGGATCGGCGTCGAGCGCATCGAGCGCGTCCACGAGGAAGTGTGGGTCTGGCTTCATCCGGTCGAAATCGTCGAGCGTCGGATAGCGGCCCCGGACCACATCGATGTCGAACTGGCAGTGATCGCGGGCAAATCGGGCGGTTCCGTGGCGGTTGTTCGAGACGATCGCGAGCGATCGGTCCAGCTGGCCGAGGACCGCGGTGTCCTCGAACGGTTCGCGGGCGCCCGATTCAATGCGGTCGTTCTCGCGGACGGTCGCGGCGTGCTCGCGATAGCCCCACGTCGCGTCGGGATCCAGATCGATTCGTTCGCAGGCCGCGCGTACGTCCTCACTCGCGTCGGGATCGATCAGCCCGGCCGGCGGATCGCCTGCCCGGCCCGCATCGACGACCGCGTCGGCGGCCGCCGCGCGGTAGATCGCGCGATCGGTGTGGTAGCCGGTCAGCAACACGCCGTCGAGATCGAACAGGAGGGCGTCGTAGGCCACGCACACGCTTACCGCAGCCGCGGGCGTGAGACTGTCGGTGCACACCGGCGATCGCCGCCAGTGACGGAAGCCTTTCGGCGACGGACCCACAGTCGGACGCATGGATGTCGACACCGCGCGCGAGCAGTTGCGTCGCGTCGAGGACCCCGATCTCGACGACGACATCGTCTCGCTCGGTCTCGTGAACGATCTCCAGGTCGAAAACGGCACCGTGCAGGTCGATCTCGCACTTGGCGCGCCGTTCGCCCCGACCGAGACCGCAATCGCCGAGTCGGTCCGCGAGGCCATCGACGCCCCCGTCGAACTGTCGGCGTCGCTCCCCGCCGAGATGACCAGCAGCGAGGTGCTCTCGGGTGTCACGAACGTCATCGCCGTGGCGTCGGGCAAGGGTGGCGTCGGCAAGTCGACGGTCGCAGTGAATCTCGCGGCCGGACTGGCGGACCTCGGTGCGGACGTTGGGCTGTTCGATGCAGACATCTACGGCCCCTCGGTCCCGCACATGCTCGACGCCGACGAGCGCGCCGGCGCGACCGACGACGACCGGATCGAACCGCCCGAGAAACACGGCCTGAAGCTGATGAGCATCGACTTTCTGCTCGGCGACGAGGAACCGGTCATCTGGCGAGGGCCGATGGTGCACAACCTCCTGACCGAGCTGTTCGAGGATGTCGCGTGGGGTGATCTCGACTACATGGTCGTCGACCTGCCGCCGGGGACCGGCGACGCACAGCTCACCTTGCTCCAGACCGTCCCCGTCACGGGCGCGGTGGTGGTGACGACGCCCCAGCCAGTCGCCGTCGCGGACGCCCGAAAAGGCCTGGACATGTTTGGCGAGCACGAGACGCCCGTGCTGGGCATCGTCGAGAACATGAGCACGTTCCAGTGTCCGGACTGTGGATCGAGTCACGACATCTTCGGGACGGGTGGTGGGGAAACCCTGGCCGCAGAGGCCGACCTGCCGTACCTGGGGTCGATCCCGCTCGACCCATCCATCCGGGAACACGGCGATTCGGGCGCGCCGATCGTCCGTGCCGAGGGCGAGACTGCCGCGGCGTTCGGCGACTTCGCCGAAACCACTGCGGACATGCAGGGACTGGTCCACCGCCAGCAGGTCGCCGATCGGTGATCGGCTGGCAGTACGCTTATTTGTCGAACGTCACCATACTACAGCAATGGGACTGAAGTGTTCGCTCCTGGGGCACGCATTCGACGAGACGACGACCGAGGAAGACCGAACCGAATCGGGGAACGAGGTCGTCCACGTCGAGCGGACGATCGAGACCTGCAGTCGATGTGGAGAGACGCGCGTCGTCTCCGAAAACAAAGAAGTCACGGCCATCGAGACCGGTGAGTCCGACGCGTCGGCCCCCGATCCGACCGAATCGTCACCCTCGCCGCCACCGGCCACCGACACCGAGCAACCGAGCGATCCGATGGGCGGCGACCAGTTCGAACCACCCACCTCGGCCGCCGAAGACGACGGCATCATCCTCGACGACGAAGACGACACGGACGACGACGCCGACCGATCGCCGGGCGAGTGGCCAGACGACGA
>JBDGTN010000150.1:0-9529 GCA_042216835.1 Halococcoides sp. | reverse complement strand
TTCTTCGGCTGAGTGGGTCCGCTCTCCGGGCGGCGCCTGGCGCGGCCCCGACTCACCCGGGGACGATGTCGCCCAGTGCGGCCCCGACGCCCATCGGCACCCACGCGGTGAGGATCTGCCCGGCGGCGACTCGCGGGGCGTCGAGGTCGACCCGGCCCCAGGCGACCATCCCGAGGACGGCGACCGCCAGCGAGATGGCGACGACCCCGAGCAGTTTCCGCGGGATCACGCCCGCGATCGGGCGGTGAATCCGCACCTCTTGAATGTCGGCGACGTACAGAATACCGACCACGAGTCCGAGGCCAGCGATCGCGGTCAGCGCCAAAAGCGGCGGCCGTCCGGCGAGAAAGCGACCCACGTCGCGCGTGCCGTCCTCGACGAACATGGGAAAGCCGAACACCGCGGCCCCCATCAGCGACTGGGCGGCGTCGCGGGTCGTAAAGCCGCGAACGACGCGACCGAACTGGCCGCGGGGCTGGACCTCGACCGCAGTCTCCATCGCCTCGCGGACGCGTTCGCGCTCCTCGGGATCGTCGACGGCGTCTTCGAGCGCGGCGAGTTCGTCGTACAGGTCCGCGAAGTCGGGGCGGTCGTCGGCCCCGTCTGGAGCGGAGCGGTCGCTGGTGTCCGATCGAGAGCGGTCGGTTCCCGGTCGGCGGTGGTCGTCGCTCACGGTGGTCCATCCTCGGGGACGGTCTCGCCGGCGTCGACGCGCTCGCCGTCCTCGTAGGCGTAAAATCCACGGCCCGCGTCGCGCCCGGTCTCGCCCGCTTCGACGCGCTCGCGGAGGATCTCTGGCGGTTCGAATCGATCGCCGAGGTATTCGGCGAGCGATTCCAGGGACGCCAGGCGACGGTCGAGGCCGACCCGGTCGGCGGTCGCCAGCGGCCCCTCGGGGTGGCCGTAGGCGGCCTCCATCGCGCGGTCGATGTCACCCGGCGTCGCAACGCCGTCCTCCAGGGCGAGCATCGCCTCGCGTTCGAGTGCGAGCTGGAGTCGACGACCCACCCGGCCCGGAACGTCCCGGACGGGAACGACCTCGAATCCCAACTCGTCGAGCAGGTCGCGCGCGTCGTCCTGGATCGACGGGTCGGTGTGATCGGTCGCGACGAGTTCGATCGCGTCCGTGTCGTCGAGTCGGGTGAGTCCGAGGACGCGCCCGGGGTCGCGACAGCCGGCCGCCGCAGCGGTGATCGAGCCATCGCTCGCGAGCACGAGTGTCGCGTCTGCCGGGGCGGCCGCCTCGACGGTGGCGAGCGCGCGCTGGGCATCCTCGTGATCGCGACCATCGAGGACGAACGACGCGCCCGCGACCGCGGCGTCGAGGTCGGTCGTCCCGTCCACGCAGTCGCCCCCGTCGAGATGTTCGATCGTGTCGACGACGGCGTTGGGATCGCCGAAGAGTGCGACCGTCCGGCCGGCGTCGAGCGCGGCCGCAGCAAACCGCCGGGCGAGCGGGCCGGTTCCGAGAACGGCAATCGACATGTCTCCTACCGCGGCCCGATCGGGGTTAACTATTGTGCAGACGGGATCGCGAACGGGCGTCTATGGCGCTCGCACCGTCGCACAGCCCCCCGATCAGTGCGTGTACGTCCGGATCGCGGCAATCGACCCGTCCTCGAAGGCAAATCGATCGGCAAAGATGGCGATCAGATCGCCGTCGTCGGTCTCCAGGCGGCCGGTCGCGACGACGCCATCGGGGCCCGCGTAGATCGACTCGATGGAGTGGGTGGTGTCGGTGCGCGGACGCTCATCGCGCATGAATGCGACGAATCGGTCCCGTCCCTCGATCGTTCGATCGGGTCGATCGTGGACGAAATCGGGTGCCAGCAGCGATTCGAGACGGTCGTAGTCACCCTCGTCGAGCGCGCGGTAGTGGGCTCGAACGCATTCGCGGCGGTCGGTCATGCGCGCGGTTCCCGGGCCGCGGTCGAATACCTCACGATTCCGTGCTCCGACGGGCCTTTGGCCGGGCGCGGCCTACACCGACCGTGGAATTACACGTCCGATACGAGGGCGACGACGACCCCGAGAAGTGTACCGCGCGGGCGCTCGATCGGGCCGGCGAGGTCCGCCTGCACCGCCGGCCCGGCGCCGTCCCGCCGGGCATCGTCCTCGATCCACACGCCGATCGTGCGCTCTCGCCCGCGGACGCCGACCGGGAGCGACTCGTCGCCCTGGACTGCTCGTGGGAGACCGCCGAGCGCGAGGCCTACGATCTGCCGGGCGAGCGCCGCGCACTGCCGTTTCTGGTCGCCGCGAATCCGGTGAACTTCGGGCACCCCTTCGAGTTGACGACCGTCGAGGCGCTCGCGGGCGCGCTCGTCATTCTCGGCGAGCGCGATCACGCCGAGCGCATTCTGGAGGCCGTGCGGTGGGGCGAGACGTTTCTCGAACTCAACGCCGAACCGCTGGAACGGTACGCCGCCTGCGAGGAGTCGACGGACGTCATCGCCGTCCAGGAGGAGTATCTCGACGCCTAGTCGTCACCGAGTCCCTCGGCGAGCAGTGCCACTCCGGCGACCCCGAGTCCGGCGACGGCCGTCCATTCGAGGAGGGAATCGGCCGGCGCGAGCGCGAACGTGATCAGCCCGCCGGTCGCGAACAGGTACAGTCCGGTCGCCGTCCGCTCGCCCTGCAGGCGCGATCGCGTTGCCCCGGCGAGCGTCCCGACGACGAGAGCCGCGAGACCGACGACCTCGGGGGCGGGCCCGCCGGTCGGGACGCCCACGAGGCTCGCGACGAAGGCGAGGACGGTCCCGACGGCGGCGAGGCCGACGACCGTCCCGAGTGCGTCGATCGCCGACGACCGCTCGACCCGCATCGAGTCGGACCGACGGCCGCCGACACAAAGAGTCCTCGGGCCAGAGAAACCGGCACGTCGGTCGACCGGTCACCGCTCGCAATCGTTTTCAGCCCGGGCCGGCCAGTCGGCGTATGAACCTGCGGTTCGAGGGCGCGCTCGTGCGGGGCGGTCGCGAGGCACGCGAGCGCTTTCACGATTCCCGGGGGTACGGTCGCGCCGACGATGGAGCGGTCGTCCTCGCGCCGGTCGAGGTGGCCCACCTCCTCGCCCGGGGCGACGTGGACCGGATCGAGGGGCAGACCGTCACGGACCTCCTGGCGGGCGGCCGGGTCTCGCTGGCCCACCTCGCGGTCTATGCGGACCTCCGGAACCGGGGCTTCTATCTCACGCCGGGCCGACTCCTCGACGCCGACGCCGATTTCGTGGTCTATCCGCGCGGGTCGGGCCCCTGGGACGACGCCGTCGCCTACCGGATCGACGTGATCGACGAGCGCGACACGCTTCGTCCCGACGCGGGCGTGATCGCCGTCGTCGACGAGGAGGGCGAGGTCTCGTATGTCGAGATCGAGCGGCGGGAGCCGTCGGGGACGGTCGATCGAGTCGACGCGACGCTGGCGGGCCGACGCGTCGAAGACCGGGTTCTCGTCGCCGATCCGCCGGCGGGCGTCCACGAGCGGTCGTTTTATGGGCAACCCATGCCCGGCGGGATCGACGGGATCGGCCTCTCGTTGCTGGAGGCGATCCACCTCGCCGCGACCGACCGGCTCGCTCTCGATGGCGTGGCCGCGACACCCGATTCCGGGGCGACCGACCCGGCAGCGACGCTGCGCGCGGTCGGGCGTGACCTGGGTGGCGAGCGGTTCGATCGGCGGCTCGCGGCCTATCGCGCGCTCCGGACGGCCGGGATCGCGCCCAAGACCGGCTACAAGTTCGGGGCCGACTTCCGGACCTACGCCGCGATCGAGACCGTCGAGGATCTGGGCCACTCCGAGTGGCTCGTGCGCGTCCGGCCCGCCGATCGCCCGGTCGCGCCGCGCGAGATCGCGCTCGACGTGCGGATGGCCCACGGCGTCCGGAAGACGATGGTTCATGCGCTCGTGCCCGACGATCCCGCGCCGGAGGCAATCGAGTGGCTCGCGATCGAGCGGCTCACGCCGTGATAGACCGGTTCGCGATCGAGCGGATCAGTCCGTCGCGATGCGGACGGCGGCGTCACCGTCGATCGCATCCAGCGGTGTGTGATCGCCGATCCGGGCCAGCGGCGCGACCGGCCCGGCCGCCCGCGGTTCATCGTCGGTGCTCGCGGGCGTCGGGCCCCAGAACAGACAGATCGCCTCGCCAGCGGGCCAGTAGGCGATCGTGCCGGGATCGACCGTTTGGGTGGTCGTCTCGGGGTCGGCATCGAGGGGCGCGCCGAAATACAGTTCGTCGCCCCAGCGCGTCGCCTCGCCCGCGACCGGGCAGGCAGTCGCGAGTGCGTCGCGCAGGGCGGGGTTGTCCGCCAGCCAGTCCGCATCGAGCGTGCGATCGGCGACGGTGACGGTGAGATCGGCCATGTCGACCGTCCGACTGGCACGCCCGTGAACGTCTCGATCCCGCGTGACACGCGTGCGATCGCGCCAGTCCTCCCCTGCATGACTCCCTCCCCACCGATCGCCGTCTATTTACTCGCCGGGGCCCGAGAGCCGACACTCGATCAGCCCACATGACCGACGACACTCGATCCGACGCACGGACCGACGGGGGCACAGCCGGCGCGGCCGGCGCCGACGACGTGACGCTGGATCCGTGGGGGTCCTCGACGATCGCCGACTACCGCAAACTGTTCGAGGAGTTCGGTATCGAGGCCTTCGATGCGCTCCTCGAAGCGATTCCCGAGCCACACTACCTGATGCGCCGGGGCGTCATCTTCGGCCAGCGTGACTACCGGCCGGTCGCTCGCGCCATGCGCGAGGGCGAGCCCTTCGCCGTGCTCTCGGGGTTTATGCCGACCGGCGATCCGCACATCGGGCACAAACTCGTCTTCGACGAGATCATCTGGCACCAGCGACAGGGTGGCGACGCCTACGGCGTGATCGCCGACCTCGAAGCGCACGCGGCACGCGGTCTCTCCTGGGCCGAGATCGACGAACACACCCGGAACTACCTGCTCAGTTTGCTCGCGCTGGGGTTCGATCCAGAGGAGGGGACGCTGTATCGCCAGTCCGAGAATCGCGCGTTGCAAGATCTGTCTTTCGAACTCGGGGTCGAGGCCAACCTCTCGGAACTCGATGCGATCTATGGCTTCGGCGGCGAGACCGAGGTCAGTCACGTCCAGAGCGTCCTGACCCAGATGGCCGACATCCTCTATCCCCAACTCGACGAGCCCAAGCCGACGGTCATCCCGGTCGGACCCGATCAGGACCCCCACATGCGTCTGGCCCGGGATATCGCCGCGCGCACCCGGTTTTTCGGCGTGACCGAGGCATATGCGAGTTTCGCGACCGACGACGAGGAACGGGCCGTGATCGCCGAGGCCCACGAGACACTCGCGGATCGCCACCCCGACGAGACCATCCGGTGTGCGGACGCCGCACGCCACCTGGAGGGTGACCGGGACGGCCGGGACGCCGCCCGGGATCGTGCGATCACGATGCTCAACGAGGCGGGCAAGGAACCTCTTCGCCCGCGCGTGCGGTTTCTGGATCGTAATGCGACCGAGGCGGCCTTCGAGGCGCTCATCGAGTCGATCGACGGCGAAAAGCGGGTCTACGACGCCCACGTGGACGCCTTCGAGATGGATCGCGACGCCGCCGAATCGCTCGCCCGCGAGATCGAACTCGATCACGGCGGCTACGGGTTTCGGCTGCCCTCCTCGATCTATCATCGGTTCATGACCGGGCTGACCGGCGGGAAGATGTCTTCCTCCGAGCCCGCGAGTCATATCTCCCTGCTCGAACCCCCCGAGTCGGGCAAAGATAAGGTGCTCGCGGCGACGACGGGCGGGCGCACGACCGCCGAGGAACAGCGCGAGTACGGCGGCGACCCCGACGACTGTCCGGTCTACGAGTTGTACGCCTACCTGCTCGCCGGTGACGACGACGACCTCGCGACCGAGGTCTACGAGGAGTGTCTCGCGGGCGACCGCCTCTGTGGCGGCTGTAAAGAGCAGGCCGCCGACCTCATGGAGGCGTTCCTCGAGGAACATCAGGCGAAACGCGAGGAGTGGACCGACCGCCTCGACGATCTCGATGTCGAGTTGACATCGAGTCGGCGGTAGTCTCGATCTGTCCGATTCGATCGACCGATCCGGTCCCGAGCAACCACCACGCCTTTCGCATTCTGGCGGCAAGCCACCCCACGTGTCGCGCTCGTTGAATCCCGTCTGGCTCGTGATCTCGCTGGTCGGCCGCGCCATCTCGCGGGTCGGCCTGATCGACGCCGAGCGCGCTCGCCGGACGACCGATCTCGCGTGGCCGCGGGTCGTCACCGGCATTGCGCGGATGTCGAAAAACGCCGCCGATGCCGCGATGGTCGGCCTCGGTGTCGGCTCGCTCGCCATCAACGGTCTGGGGTACGCTGGCCCGTTCTGGGGCCTGACCTTCGCGGTCGGGGGCGGTCTTGCGAGCGGGACGATCGCGCTGGTCAGCCAGCGGTTCGGGGCCGCCGATCACGAGGCGCTGGGCGAGGCCGTCCGCGCGAGTGTCGTGACCGTTCTCGTGGCGACGATTCCGCTCGCGCTCGCGTTCGGGCTGTTCGCTCGCCCGCTGATTGCGGTGCTGAGCGACGATCCGACGACGATCACCTATGGCGCGACCTACCTCCGGATCGTCGCTGCGGGTGTCCCCTTCGCGGGCCTGAGTCTGATCGCGAGTCGTGTCTTCATCGGGGCCGACGACGCCCGGACGCCGATGGTCGTCCGGACCGCAGGCGCAACCCTGAACGTCGTGCTCAACGCCGTGTTGATCTTCGGCGTCGGACCCGTCCCGCGACTGGGTGTCGCCGGCGCGGCCGGGGCGACCGTGCTGGCGAACGCGCTCGTCGCCGGGGCCCTCATGGTCGGGATCGTCGCGGGCCGACTGCCGGTGATCGGATCGGTCCCCGTCCAGGTCTCACCGCGCGGCCGGTACGTGATCCCCGATACAATCCGAGATATCGTTTCGATCGGGACGCCCGCGGTCGGCCGGAACGCCACCTGGACGGTCGCGCGATTTCCGATGCTCGCGATCGTGACGTTGTTCGGGCCGGCGACGCTGACGGCCTATGTCGTCGCGCGGCGGATCTGGGGCCTGATGAACACGCCCGGGTGGGGGTTCGGTCTCGCCGCCTCGAGCCTCGTCGGCCAACAGCTCGGGACCGACGACGAGGACGTTGCAGCGGCCTACGGACGGGAGATCACGATCTTCTCGGTCGGGACCTACCTCCTCGCGGCGGGCCTGGTGGCGGTCTTCGCGCGCCCGATCGTGGGCCTGTTCGTCGCGGCGGGCGATCCCGCCGTTCCGATCGCCGTCGTACTGGTGTATGCCGCCTGCGTCGCGATCGTTCCACAGGGCGTGAGCAGCGCCATTGCGGGCGCACTCGATGCGACCGGCGACACCGTCTGGCCCTTTCTCTCGAAGTTTCTGGGGACGATCGTGCTCGCACTCCCGCTGGCACTGGTCGGTGCCGTCACGCCGATCGGCCTCTGGGGGCTCTATCTGGCCTTCATGGCGGAAACGGTCGTCCCGGCCGCGATCAACTACGCACGCTTCGGGACGGGCAAGTGGCGCGCGATCAGCCGGCAGTACCGGCCCGGGTGACTCGAAACGCCTATTCGGGCGGGTCCGCTACCCCGCCCCATGCCCGCGTTCGACCCCGCGACCGAACGGACGCTCGAAAAGATGATCTGCATGCGCTGTAACGCTCGCAATCCGGAACGAGCCGACCGCTGCCGGAAGTGTGGCTACGGTCGCCTGCGGCCGAAAGCCAAAGAGTCTCGCGCGGCCTGAGTGAGCCGATCGGACCGCTCGCTGCCGCTGGCTAATATTTCGGTTCTCGGCGTTCGGCACGCTCCAGTGCCCGGTCGAGCACCGCGTGTACGTCCCCCTCGTGGACCGGTCCGTGGCCGGGATAGAGTCCTTCGACGGTCGGTGGCGTGGCCGCGATCAACCGCTCGATCGAGTCGATGAGTTGCTCGCGCGACTGTCCCGGTCGGTCGGTCCGGCCGAAACTCCCGTCCTCGAAGGCGCCGTCAGCGTAGACCACCACATCACCGCTGAACAGTGCGGACGCTCCGACCAGGGAGACGTGGTCGTCTGCATGGCCCGGCGTGGCGACCACCCGATACTCTTCGTCGCCGATCTGGAGGTCGTCGCCGTCCGCGATCGATTCTGTCCGGTGGGGGTGGGCGGCGGTCGCCGCGACCGCGGGGTCGAACGTCTCGACGACCGCGTCGAGTCGATCGACGTGATCGGTGTGCTGGTGGGTCAGGACCACCCGATCGAGGTGATCGACGCGGTCCCCGATCGCATCCACGACGCCCGGCGCACTCCCCGGGTCGACGAGAGTCGTCACTTCGCCCTCGACGAGATACGCATTGGCCGTGAACACCTCTGCGTCGGCAACGAGGTTCGTGATGGACATGGGGACGGATCTATCCCCGACGACCTTGGAGGTTCTCCTGCCAGGTTCTCCACTTAAAATTAGGGGATAGTTCATCGGCGATTTTCGCTATATTGACTGAAAGCCCAAATTTCTACGGTTTTGAACGGTACGAAAATCGCGTGGAACCGCCGCCACGGACCCAGTTTTATATGGGGCTTCCCCTGTGATAATTCGACTGCAATGTTTGCGAAACAATCTGCCAAGCGGATTGGGCGTGCGACCGCACTGGTCGCATTATTGCTCATCGCCGCTGCGGGGGCGGGTGTGACGGCTGCCGACCCCAGCAACGGCTTCATGGGTGGTAATGCAACCAACGCGGACGCGAACGCGAACGCCTCGAACGGGGTGTTCGACTTCTGGGACAACGAGTCCGAGTGGAACGCCAACGATACGGACTGGCAGGACAACGAGAGCAACGAGGATCAGGCCGAAAACGATTCCGGCCCGGACTGGAAGTGGGGCGGTCCCGGCGCGAACGAGTCCGAAGAGGACTCGGATGAGTGGAACGAGACCGATGTCGACCACAACTGGTCCGAGGAGGCCGAACAGAACTGGTCGGAGGACAAACTCGACCAGAACTGGTCAGAGAAGAAGCCCGACCTCCCCGACATCAACTGGTCGGACAAGAAAGACCACGAGTTCGAGCACAACTGGTCCGACGACGAGGACAACGAGACTGGTCCCGACTGGAACTGGAGCGATCGGTTCGATGTCGAGGACAACGAGGATGACTCCGACCACGCCCCATCGTGGGCGGGCGAGGAGAACGAATCCGGCGAGGCTCCGCCGTGGGCCCAGGACAACGAGTCCGAGGAATCGGAGGACGACGAGTCCGAAATGCATGACTTCGACGTGAACGAGTCTGGCGGTGCTCCGCCGTGGGCCCAGGACAACGAGTCCGAGGAATCGGAGGACGACGAGTCCGAAATGCATGACTTCGACGTGAACGAGTCTGGCGGTGCTCCGCCGTGGGCCCAGGACAACGAGTCCGAGGACTTCTGGGAGAACAACGAGTCCGACGAACCCTGGGAGGACAACGAGACGGAGATGCCGGACTTCAAGGACAACGAGACGGAGATGCCGGACTTCAAGGACAACGAG
>JBDGTN010000094.1:0-9587 GCA_042216835.1 Halococcoides sp. | reverse complement strand
TTCTCGACCGGTCAGGGTCGAGAATCGTCATGGCGAGGCGTCCAAGCAGACGGTTGGCGACGAATCAAGCCAGTGACGGTCAAGGTCGTGGAGGTCAAGGGTGTGGAGCCACGTCAAGACGGTGTCGTCACAGGGTTTCGCGTCGGTATCGTTGCAGGTGTCCCAGATCGAGTTCTGGTTGACCCAGGCCAAGATGACGACGAGCCAGATGTCCCCGGGGTCGAGGGGGCTCCCCTCGACATCCGGCAACGGGAGTGGAGCAATGACATCTTCCGCTACGTCTTTTACGTCCGACGCCGAAAGGTACCTGTCTGGATCGGGGAGCTCAAACACATCCGGGCCCAGACACTTTCTCGTCGTTAACTCGGCGATTCAATTCCGGTGATTACGTCGGTTGGGAAGTACCGAACATCGTACTACCCGTTAACCGCAGCAGGTAGTGAAAGCGGCGAATCAAATGAAAGAGACTTGTGCGGGCGCTGTATCCCCTCTCTGTTCGCTTCGCTCGCTGATACTGTCGGACACAAGTCCGTGAGCAATCAAGTGGGTGTTTTTGCGATTCACGACGGTACTCACCCGAGCAGACAACGAGCGTGTTCAATTTCTTGTGTCCGGCAGTATGAGGAAAGGGGATTAGTGCCCTCTCTTTCAGCCAATTTCGGGTGTCCCACCGCGTCATCCGACACTGGATTTATGAGTCCGCCGGCTGACTTCACGGCTATGACACGCGTCATCGTGGTCGGCGGCGGTCCGGCCGGACTGAGCGCGGCGCTGTTCGCCGCGAAAAACGGGCTCGAGACGACGGTCTTCGACACCGACGAGACCTGGATGCACAAGGCCCACCTGTTCAACTACCCCGGCATCGGCTCGATCGATGGCTCGGCGTTCATGACGACGCTGCGCGATCAGGTCGACGACTACGGCGTCGAGCGCCGGCAGGGAGTCGCCGTCGAGAGCGTCGCGACGACCGACGAGGGGTTCGCGGTCGAGACCGGGGCAGGGACGGAGACCGCCGACTACGTCGTGCTCGCGACCGGCGCGGATCGCTCGCTCGCGACCGACCTGGGCTGTACGACGACCGACGGCGTCGTCGACGTGAGCGTCTCGATGGAAACCTCCGTCGAGGGGGCGTACGCGACCGGCGCGATGGTGCGGGCCGAAGAGTGGCAGGCAGTCATCGCCGCGGGCGACGGGGCCGCCGCGGCACTCGATATCCTCTCGACGGAGAACGGCGAGCATTACCACGACTTCGACGTGCCGGACGACGCCACGGAGGTGTTCGGATCGCTGATCGGCGAGTAACTTCACTTCGACCGATTTCTGACGGATAGAACCCTCGCCTGCCGGTGGCTACAAACCGTGTGAGGTCCAACCGTGGGCCATGATTGCCGCCGAGGGCCTGCGCAAGACCTACGGATCGTTCGTCGCTGTCGAGGGCTCGACCTTCGAGGTGGATCGCGGCGAGGTATTCGGCATCGTCGGCCCGAACGGCGCGGGCAAGACGACGACGCTGAAGATGCTCGCAGGCCTGATCGAGCCGACCGGTGGCTCCGCGACCGTCGCCAGTCACGACATCGCGACCACCGAGATGCGTCGGCATCTCGGCTTTCTGCCCGAGGAGTCACCGCTGTACGAGGAGATGACCGCCACGTCCTATCTGCGGTTTTTCGCGGACCTCTACGACGTGCCCCGCGACGTGGCCGACCGGCGCATCGACGAGGCCCTGACCGACCTCGACCTCGACCATCGCGACCGACAGATCGGCGATATGTCCAAGGGGATGACCCGGAAGGTCGCCATCGCGCGGTCGCTGATCAACGATCCCGAGGTGCTCATCTACGACGAACCCGCCAGCGGCCTCGACCCGCTGACGACGAACTACATCATCGAGTTCACCAGCAGGCTTGCCGAAGAAGGCAAGACGATCCTGTTCAGCGCGCACAACCTCTTTCACGTCGAGTCGATCTGTGATCGCGTCGCGATCATGAACGATGGGGCGATCGTCGCTCGCGGTGGGCTGGAAGCACTCCGCCAGGAACACGGCGAGCGCCGATATCACGTCTACACCGATGTCGGGGTGCCGGGCGCGACCGAGGAGGGCGGCCAGTACCATCGCGTCGTCGCCAGCATGGAGGCCGTCGAGCGGATGCGCGAGCAGGCCCGCGAGCGCGACGGGGAGGTGCTTGACATCCGCACCGAGGAATCCAGTCTCGAAGAGGTCTTCCTGACCGTCGCCGAACGCGATCGACCGACAGAGCGGACCCGGGAGGCCTGACCGTGCGGATTCGGCCCATCCTGCGGATCGCCCGGTGGGAACTCGCTGGCACGGTCGCGATCGACCGGCGGACCGCTGCGATGATCGTCCTCGCACTCGTCATCGCCGGATCGACTCTGCCCGTCGCCGTCGTCGGCGGCGTCAGCCCCGAGTCGGGACTGTTCCGGGTCGGCGTCGACGATTCGAGCCCATACTATCCGGTCGTCGCTGGCGATCCCGTGCCGACGCCCGCACTCGTGGCGCGATCACCGGCCGAGAGCGGCGAGATCGAACTGCTCGTACAGTCCGGACAGATTCGACTGGCCAATTCCGAGAAGGGGCGGGCCGCCTATTCGACCGTTCGCGAGGCGATCGGACGGTACAACGACGTTCGGATGCGGGCCGAACGGAATCAGTCCGCCGCGTTTCCCGTGACGGTCGCGGTCCAGTACGTCGATCGATCGGCGCTCGCTCCCGGCGAGGGCGCGACCGGTGGCGACGGCCCCGGCCCGACACCCGACCAGAACGGTGACGGAACCGGTGGCGAGGGCACTGGCGGTGACGCGACCGATGGCGACGCGACCGGTGGCGACGCGACCGACGTGGGCGGATCGCTGGGCGGTCTCGGCGGGTTGCTCGCCACACAGAACAGTTCCCGGAGTGACCCCTCGTCGATCGATCCGCCGTTCCCCTTCCGCTCGCTGGTCTTCGCCTTCCTGTTCGTGCTCCCGCTGAACTTCGTGATCCAGGCCTACGGGAGTTCGATGCTTCGCGAGCGACTGAACCGCCGCGGAGAGTTGACGCTCGTCGCGCCGGTTTCGCCCGGCGAGATCGTCGCCGGCAAGACCCTGCCCTACCTGCTCGCGGCGGTCGGCTTCGAGATCCTGCTCGCGGTCGGGATCGGACTGCTGCGAGAGGGATCGGCCGCCGGTCCACTCGCCGTCCTCGCCGTGCTTCCGATCGTCGGCCTGTTTCTCGGATTGACCTTTCTCGCGGCGATGTTCGCACGATCATTCAAGGAGTTGACCTTTCTCACGGTGACGATCACCGTCGGCGTCACCTCGTATGCGTTCGTGCCCGCGATCTTCACCGATCAGGTGCCGATCGCGTTTATCTCGCCGCTGACGATCGTCGTCCGTGATCTCCAGGGCCTGCCGATATCGCCGGGAGCGGCGGCGTTCTCGATGGGGCCGCCACTGCTGACCGCGCTGATCGCGTTCGGCCTCGGGCTGGGCCTCTACCGCGAGGAAGACCTGTTTACACAGAAACCCGTGCCCTGGAAGGTACTCGACGCGTTCGCCGGTCGCATCCACGGGGTGCGCTCGGCGGCCGTTCTGAGCGCGGCGCTGATTCCGTTCGTGTTCGTCGCCGAGTTGATCGGCGTCGCCGCGCTCTTCCCCGTCTCGCTGTCATATCCAACACTCGCGGTCGCACTCGTCCTCGTCGTCGTCGCGCTGATCGAGGAGTGCGCCAAGAGCATCCACCTGTATGCCGGCGTCGTCCACGACCGGTACGCCTCGACCCGCCGGAGTGCGGTCGCCATCGGCACAGCCAGCGGTCTCGGATTTTTCCTCGCCGAGAAGTTCGTGTTGATCGTCGCGCTGGTCGGCGGCGAGACGCCTGCCGTCCAGGAGGCAGCGCTCGTGACCGGTGGCGTCCCCCAGTCAGTGCCGCTGCTGGTCGGCTTTTTGCTCGCGCCGCTCGCCCTTCACGCCGGGACGGCGACGCTGTCGGCGCTGGGCGCGATCCGAGGCCGGCGGGCCTACGCCGTGGGGTACGCGCTCGCGGTCGGCGTCCACCTCGCGTACAACCTCGTGGTGGTGATGGTCCTTGCCTGACCCCCTGGAATCTCTCGCCGATCGCACCCGCGAGTGGTTTGCCGCCGTGGGCCGTCGCCCCCGGATCCGGATCGCCCGCCGGGAAATCGCCTCGCTCGGCCGGGAGAAGACCATCGTCCTCGCCATCCTGATCCAGTTGTTCGTCGCCGCGTTCTCGTCGTTTCTGGTCGTTGGCCTCACCTCGCTGTACGATCCCGCGGCGACGGGCGGCGAACAGACCATCGAGGCCGCTATCTCTGGCGACGCCGTCGAGGAACTCCAGCGTGCGGCCGCCGAGCACGACGCGGTGTCGGTCACACCGCTGGACAGCCAGTCGGCCGCTCTGAGGGCGCTGCGGGCGGGACGGGTCGATGTCGCGTTGCACACCGCCGTCGTGGACCGGCAGATTGCCGTGACGGCGTACGTCCCCGAGGGGAGTGTCGGGCCGACGGTCTACGTCGCGACCGTTACCGAACTCCTGGAAACGCTCGAACGCCAGGAACGGATCGTCCGGGCGGATGCGATCGAGCGACAGGTGCTCGCGACGCCCCGGCCCGTCGAGTCAAATCAGTACTACTCGTTCATCTACACGGTGCTGGTGCCACTCCTCCTCTTTCTCCCGCCGTACATCATGGGCTCGGTCGTCGTCGATACGCTCTCGGAGGAGTTCGAGCGGTCGACGATCGAACTGCTGGAGGTCGCGCCGATCGATCGCCGGACGATCCTCGACGGCAAGACGCTCGGTCTCGTCGCGCTCGCGCCGATCCAGGCGGCCGCGTGGCTCGCCCTCTTTGCCATCAACGACATTGCGGTCGCCCGACCGATCGCTCTGCTGGCCTTCGTCGCCGGCGCGGCACTCGCGCTCGGCGCGCTCGGTGGTGGCCTGGCGCTCGCGTTCCGGCGACGCCGTCCCGCCCAGTTGCTGTATTCGATTCTCGGCCTGACGCTGCTCGCGGCGACCGCCGCGTTCCCCGAACATCCGGTCAACACGGTCGCGAAACTCGGCGTCGGCAGCGCCACCCCGGTCACCTGGGCGCACCTCGCGGTGATCGTCGGCGGAGCGACGGTCGCGTACCTGGTCGTGCGGTGGGTGGTCGGACGGACGGCGGACCGAACGGGCGGATGAGACAGCGAGGCCGCGACCGACTGCGCTCTAGACGAACCGGAAGGTTTCGAGATTCTTCGGCGCGAACGTCCGCATGTTGTAATCGTGGTACAGTGCCGAAGAGAGGTCCTGCACCGAGGATTCGTCGCCGTGGACACAGAGCACTTTCTCCGGGCGAGGATTCATCGTCTTCACGAAGTTTTCCAGGCCCTGCCGGTCGGCGTGCCCCGAGAAGCCGTCGACGGTTTCGACATCCATGTTGAGCGAGACCGAATTCGCGCGCCCGCGACCGTTGCCGTTGCCCAGCGGAATCTCGTCGCGGCCGTTCTGGATGCGGCGGCCGAGCGTCCCCTGGGCCTGGTAACCGACGAAGGTCAGCGTCGAGTCGGGATCGGGGGCGACATATTCGAGCCACGACATGATCGGGCCGCCGTTGATCATCCCCGAGGTCGAGAGCACGATCGCCGGCCCGCCATCGGCGACTGCCTGGCGTTCGTCCTCGCCGCCGTCGATGTGGTTGAACTGCTCGGCGAGGAACGGGTTGCGATCGTCGTGGAAGATGCGCTCCTGGAGGTCGTCACGGAGATACTCGGGATAGGTCGTGTGAATCGCCGTCGCCTCCCAGATCATGCCGTCGAGGTGGACCGGCACCTCGGGAATGTCGCCCTCGCGCATGGCCTCCTCGAGAACGAGCATGAGTTCCTGCGAGCGCCCGACCGCGAACGCGGGGATCAACACCTTGCCCCCGCGATCGATCGTCCGCTCGAGCACCTGTTTGAGTTTGCGTTCGGAGTCTTCCTGGTCGGTCTGGTAGTCATTGCGCCCGCCGTAGGTCGATTCGAGCACGAGCGTCTCGACGCGGGGAAACTCGTTGACTGCACCGTTGAACAACCGTGTGTCGGTGTAGTGGATATCGCCAGAGAACGCGACGTTGTAGAGGCCATCACCGATATGGAAGTGCGAGATGGCCGACCCGAGGATGTGTCCGGCGTTGTGGAGGGTGAGTTTGATGTCCGGCGCGATATCGGTCACGTCGCCGTACTCGATGGGGACGGTGTGTTTGATCGCCTCGCGGACCATCTCCGAGTCGTAGGGCGGTGTGCGCCCCTCCTTGGCGGCCACGTCGAGGTAGTCCAGTGTCAACAGACCCATGAGATCGCGCGTCGGTTCGGTCGTGTAGATCGGCCCGTCGTACCCGTACTTGAACAGCAGCGGGATCAGTGCGGAGTGATCGAGGTGCGCGTGGGTGAGGACGACGGCGTCGAGCGAACTCGCCCCGGACCCGAGCGCTTCGGGCACCTGGAGGTAGGGCACCTCGTCTTCGGCACCCGGCTTGTCCCCACAGTCGATCAACACGCGCGTCTCGGGTGTCGAGAGGATGAAACTCGCCCGCCCGACCTCGCGACAACAGCCGAGCGTGGTGATCCGCACCCATTCCTCGTCGGACATCTCCTCGCGGTGGATCTGTCGCCCGATCCGTTCGAGGATGTCCCGGCGCTCGTCGCGTTCCTGCATCAGGAAATCCCGGACGTTCGAGACCGTCGCGGACTCGATCGGGGGCGTCCGGACGACTTCGGGCGTCCACCCCGTCTCGCTCGTGATTTCCCGGAGCGTCGAGCCCCGGCGACCGATCACCATGCCGGGCTTTTCGGCCTCGATGATGACCTCGCCGGTATCTTCGTGAAAATCCAGATCGGTCACGCCGGCGTCGTCGGGGATGACCGCCTGGACATCGTCACCGGCCTCCCGCGGTGGGTCGAGGACCGCGGGATCGGGACGAACCGTGATTCGTTTGCGCAACTCGGAGGCGAGGTGGCGGACCAGATCGCCCCGCTCCGCGAACGCGCGCGGATCGCGCGTGTACACGACGAGTTCTGGTCCCTCGAAGGCAACGTCGGTGATCGTGATGTCATCGGGAACTTCCCGGACGACCGTCGATTCCATCTCGTCGAGGTGCTCGTCGACTCTGCTCATGGCTGGTAGCGGTGCCCGTCGCGAATCGGCGACCCGCGCCGTCGGCTGGCACAGACAATCATAGGTTGTGTCACTGGTGTGTCGGGATTGCGATCCGGACGATCCGGAAAACCGACTTCTGGTGGGTTCTTGCCACCCTGGCTTACAAAAATCTGTCGTCAGCGGGCGATCGGTTCCCGAATACTTTTGTGATCTGAGGGGTAACCTCGGGAAACGTGACCGAGTGACGGTCGGCGCCGCCAATCGAGTCGGTCGTCACGATCACGGGGGACAACGCAATGAGTGGTGTATCAGATCCGGACGATTCGAGCGAGACGGGCCTCGTCGCGACGATCGTACCGGACCCGATCCGTCGGAGTTTCGCCCTCAAGTTCGTTCTGGTGCTGTTTCTCATGGGGCTGATCGTCGTCGCGGTCGGTCTGACGGCGACCCAACTGTTGACCGCTCAGGTCGAACAGACCGTCGAGGACGAGCACCGACAGCTTGCGAACCAACAGGCCACGACCGTCGAGACCTGGCTTCAACGCAACGCCGTCTCGGTTCGGCTGTCCTCCCAGAACGATGCCTGGAGTCTGCCAAAGGAGCGCGCGGCGTCGCTCAAGACCGCCAGAACCGACACCTGGACGGTGATGTTCGGCGTCGACCAGTTGCATTTGGTCGAGCGGACCGGCAACGGCACGTTCCGCGCGATCGAGAGCGCGACGATCGACCGCGGCGAGACCCTCGCGTCGGCGAACCGCGGATGGGTCGCCGAACGCGTCCCGAACAACATGCCCGACAGCAGTGTCGCCATGTCGAGTGTCTACAGGACCGGCGATCGATACGTGATCGGATTCGTGAGTCCCGTCCGGTTCACCTCCGACCGGTATCTCGTCGCCGAGTTCGGCGTCGACGGTCTCCGCAAGTCGCTCGCGAAGGTCGGCGCCGGACAAAATCAGAGCGCTCAGTTCACCCAGATCGTCGGGGGCGACGGTATCGTTCAGGCAGCGACCAGCACGTCGGAGATCGGAACGGTCTACGCCAGCGGTGCGGGATCCAACCCTATCCAATGCGTCCTCGAGCATCCGGGCGTCGGCGGCACCTGTTTCGAGGCGCGAATGGGTCCGAACGACGTTTACGACGGTACATACACCGTCGCGACGGCCCAGGTCACGGTCGAGGGGCTCACCGACGACTGGGTGGTCGCGGTCCACACGCCCACCGAGGAGGCCTTCGCGTTCGTGACCACGCTCCGGAAACTCGGGTTCCTCGCGACCATCGTTGGCTTCGTCCTCTTTGGCATCGTGGGGGCCGGGCTCGGCCTGTCGATCACGCGATCGATCGACCAGCTTCGGGCCAAGGCCGTCGAGATGGAGCAAGGAAACCTCGACGTGACGATCGAGACCGACCGCATCGACGCCATCGGTCAGCTCTACGGGAGTCTCGACAGCATGCGCGAGGCGCTCTCGATCCAGATCGACGAGGCCCAGCAGGCCCGCAAAGAGGCCGAAGTCTCGCGGGCGGAGGCCATGGAGATGAACCAGTACCTCCAGCGCAAGGCCGAGGAGTACTCCGAGACCATGGAGCGGTGTGCGGCGGGCGATCTCACCCAGCGGATGGAGCCCGATGGGGAAAACGAGTCGATGGACCGCATCGCGAGTTCGTTCAACGGAATGATCGCAGAACTCGAAAAGACCACGGGTCAACTCGCGACCTTCGCCGACGAGGTGGAAACCAGCGGTGAAGTCGTCTACGAGTCCGCCGCGAACGTCCGCGAGGCCTCCGAACAGGCCGCCGACTCGATCCAGCAGATCTCGGCCGACACCGACGACCAGATCGACCGGCTCGAAGCCGTCCAGGACGACCTCGAAGCGGCGATCGAGTCGCTCGAAACCGTCGATGCCGAGGCCGATCTGAGCGATTCCATCGAGAACCTCCGAACGATCGCCGACGCGATCGACGAGATTCTCGACCTCGCCGAAGATACCCTCGAAGAAAGCGAGACAGTCTCCGGGGCGGCCGAAGAACAGGCCGCCGAACTCTCCGAGGTCTCCCAGCGTGCCGAAGATCTCACGCGGTACGCGCGTCCCCTCGACGACGTGCTCAACCGCTTCGAGACCGACTCCGAACACGAGTTCTACTTCCCGACCGGTCCCGGAGCGTCCGACGACGAGGAGTAGCCAGAACTGGTCGTTCGATCACTGTTCGCCTCGCGGAGGCGACGGACGTGCCACTCCGATCCGTTTGAGAGTGGTTTGCCACCGTCCAGGCCGTCTCGATTGACAGACGGCCGAATTTTGGCCGCCAAAACCGGCGAAATTTCGGACAAAATGCGATCCATTTAAGTCTGCAGGTTGAGAATCGGAAAGTCATGCCGCAATACGACAAGCGCGACGACGTACTGGACACGACCAACCGCGGCGACCCCGCCGAGTCGGGGCTGTGTACGCTGTGTACC
>JBDGTN010000085.1:7198-9598 GCA_042216835.1 Halococcoides sp. | reverse complement strand
GGCTGGCGACTGTATCCGCGCGCTCGCCGGCGAACGCCCCCCCCCCTTCCCCCGACCGATCCGACCGACCGCGCCGCCGCATTCGACCGGGACGCCATCGCCCGACTGGCCGAGCGCCGATACCGCGACGCGATCGCGTGAGTGGGCCCGTGGTCGCCCACCGAGACTGATCGGCGTTGGACGACGCCGACCCCAGCACTCACCATCCTCCCGCCCGATCCTCGATCCATGTGCGGCCGATTCGGCCTGTTCGCCGATCCGGCGACGATCGTCGAGCGCACGGGCGCGAGCGTGCCCGAGGCCTACACCCCGCGGTACAACATCGCCCCGGGCGATCGCATTCTCACCGTCGAACCGGGAGCCGACCGGGCCACCTTCGCGCCCTGGGAGGAACGGTTCAACGCCCGCATCGAGACCGCTCCGCGGGAGGACGCCTGGGCCGACCCCTGTCTCGTTCCGACCTCCGGATACTACGAGTGGCGACCCGACGGTCAGCCGGTCCGGATGCACCGCGCCGACGATCCGATCCTCGCGCTCGCCGGCCTCCGACTGCCGGGCGGCGTCACCGTCCTGACGACCGAGGCCCGGCCGCCGGTCGAGGCGATCCACGATCGGATGCCCGTCACACTCCCTCGCGAGCGCGAGCGCGACTGGCTCACGGCCGCCGACCGCGAGTCGATCGCTGCCGACCCGGCGACCGACCTGTCGATCCACCCGGTCGACCGCCGCATCGGCGATCCCACGGCTGCGGGTGCCGACCTCCTCGACGGGCCCGACCACGAACAACGCGGTCTCGACGCGTTCGACTGACGCCGATGCGGTCGACCGCAGCCGAGGTGGTCGACGAATCGGCCCACGTATTGTCGACGCTGGGGTGGTCCTCTCGCCCCGGGGAGTCCTGTCTGGGCCTGGACGGTCCCTGCCTGGGGTTTGATGGACGCTACTCCGGGCGGGGCGGCCACCGAACGGACGACCAGAACATCACCCACGTAGGAATATCGCTCCGTTTTATCCCCGATTCACTCCGCTGAGAGGCTCTTTCGACCCAATATCAAGTCTCCGAGACGGTGAATTTTTACACAATAAATTTACTTAGTCGTCCCCTATCGGTAGTCACGCGGCGCAGTGGGGCCGCGGGGGAGAGACAATGACAGGAGACGATCAGACGCGACCAGACGCATCGAACGCGATCGAGACGACCGCCCGTCACACGCGGCGGCGCTTCCTCAAAGCGGGGATGGCCACGGCGGGTGCGCTGGCGATCGGCAGTGCGGGCGTCGCCAGCGGACGCCAGCAGATCTGCAACAGCGATTACGGCACAATCGACGTGGCCAGTGCGTTCACCCTGATGGACAATCGCTGGGGGATGAAAGATGCCCAGCAGTGCATCTGGCTGAACGAGGACGGCACATACGGTTACGATTTCGATGCCTCCTCGACCAGCGGCGGCATCAACTATCCGGAGGTGTTCGTCGGGACGCGCCCGTGGGGCGATAGCACCGGTGTGCCCGAGTTTCCCATTCGACGGGGCGACGTGAACGATCTCGTCATGGATGTCGAGGCCGACGTGTCGATTTCTGGCGGCGAGTGGGACTGGGCCGAGGAGTGGTGGCTCTGTACGGAGGATCCGACGGTCACGCCCGAGACCCACCAGTACGAGATCATGCTGTTACTGGACTGGGGCGGCGGTCACGACCACGGTGCCGTGGAAGACCAGAACGCCTGGACCGATCGGTTCGGCAACACCGTCTCGCTGTGGACGGTCTACAACTCCGGCGGGACGAGTGCGACGTTCTACATCTTCCGGATCGAGGGCGGCCACGACGGCGGCAAGATCGACATGGCCGAGATCGAACGCTACCTGACCCAGAACGAGGGAATCAGCGAGGATCTCCTCATCTCCGGCCTCGAACTGGGCAACGAGTACTGGAGTGGGGCCGTCGGTTCGACGACCTACCGGCAGTTCGACGTGACCGTCAACGGATCGACCTACACGAGTGGGCCCGGTGGGTCGACATCGTCGACCACCACGGCCGCCGATACGACGACCCAGACCACGACGAGCGAACAGACGACCCAGACCACCACCCAGCAGTCCGGCGATGCGATCGCCGCGATCGATCCCGAGACGACGACGCCCGCGGTCGGTGAATACGTCGACTTCTACATCACGGATCTGACCGGCGGCGACCGATGGATCACCGATCTGGCGTGGACACTCGGCGACGGCACGACCGGGACTGGCTGGCACGCCGGTCACGCATACTCCGCGGCGGGCGAGTACGTCGTCGAACTCACCGCCACGGCGAACGACGGCACCACGAGTGTCGATACCGTGACCGTTACCGTCGGGAGCGGATCGTCCGCCGAGCAGACCACCACCCAGACGACCGAACAGAC
>JBDGTN010000085.1:3552-7098 GCA_042216835.1 Halococcoides sp. | reverse complement strand
ACCCAGACGTCCACCGAGACGACGACCCAGACCACGACGAGCGACGGATCGAGCCAGCCGTACGGCGAGATTTCGCCGAGCGCGACGACCGTGAGCGTCGGCGAGCGGGTCTACTTCGAGTTGAGTGCCAACGAGAGCTGGTTGACCGGCATCGAGTGGGATCTCGGCGACGGCACGACCGACACCGGGTCGTGGTTCGTCGCCCACACCTACGACGATCCTGGCTCCTACACCGTCACGCTGCGCACACAGTCGGGCCATACCGGCGAGTGGACGACAGATCGCGTGACGATCGACGTGGTGTAGGCCCCCGGGACCGCCGTCACTTTTTGGTCGTCGCCTTCGAATCGAGTGCATGAGCGACTGGCGCGAGAGGCTCGATCCGCTCCAGTGCGACCTTCTGAACGGCTATCGACGCGGCGTTCCGATCGCCCCGCGGCCATACGCCCGGATGGCCGACGATCTCGACGTATCGGTGGCGGCCGTTCGGGCGGCCATCGCCGACCTCCGGGAGCAGGGGCTGATCCGTCGGATCGGGCCCGCCATCGCGACCCGACACGTCGGGGCGTCGACGCTCGCCGCCCTCGCCGTGCCCGATCGGGCCGTCGATTCCGTCGGCCGGCAGGTGGCCACCCGCGCGGCCGTCACGCACGCCTATCGGCGCGATCATCGCTATTCGCTGTGGCTGGTGCTGACCGCGCGCGATCGCGCGCGCATCGATACCGCACTCGACACGATTGCGGCCCGAACTGGCTTCGAACCGCTCGACCTCCCGGCGGAGAACGTCTACGCCCACGACCTCGCGTTTCCGGTGTGCGATCGCGATCCCCTCGCAGCGACCCGCGAGACGCCACCTCCACGGCCCGATCGACCGATCGATCCCGCCGAACGCCACCTGCTCGCGGCCCTCCAGGACGGACTCCCGATCGCGCCAGCGCCCTACGACCGCGTCGCGACCGACCTCGGTTGCGATCGATCTGACGTGATCGACCGCCTGCGCACCCTCCACGACGGGGGGTTCGTCCGGCGTGTCGGCCTCGTCGTCAGCCACCGCGCGACGGGATACGACGCCACCGCGATGGTGGTCTGGGCCGTCCCGCGCGACGACCTCGACCGGGCGGGCCGGGCCACTGCGCGCACGAGGGGAGTCACGAAGGCCTACGCCCGTCCGGCCCGCCCCGAGCGCGACTGGTCCTATCGGCTGTTCACGATGGTTCACGCCCGAACGCCCGAGGCCCGCGATCGCGCGATCGATCGCCTCGCGGATTCGATCGGACATCCCCACGAGCGCCTGGCGACGATCAGCAAGTACGGCCAGTCGGGCGCGCGGATCGACTCTGTTCGACCGGACGAGAATTCTGACGAAGCGGCCGCGTCGCTGATCGGACGTGATGGCTGCGGGGAGTAAGCCCCCTTCTGTTCGGTCCGGCATTCGGCTGAGCGTCCGCGCCGTCACCAGTGGTGCTCGCCTTGCGGCGGTGGTGTCGGGCTACCTGTCGCGCGGACTTGCACCGGCGAGGATCGCCGTTCCATCCGTTCGCGGCCGTCGGCCCTCGGTGGGGTCGGCCCCGTGCTTGATCGGCCCCCGACCCCGACGCCTCGCGACGCCGGGCCGCGGACCTTCATCGCGTGGGGGTCGCACACCTCGTCGGTCGGGCCGCGCGGTCTCGTTTCTGTTCGAGTGCCGGCGGTCGCCCGCCCCGGGCGTGGGCCCGGTCGCCTGCCCGCACGGTGGGGGGACTTTCCTCGTACCCCGAGGGCACGGGGGCCGGACTCCCGCTGCCAGTGGATCGTTCGACCGGGTCCCGATTAAGCGTTCGGTCCGTCCGCTCGCGGCGGCGAAGGCCAGCAGTTTTGGCCCTGGGCGTCGACCCTCCGTCGTGATCGCATACTGGGCCTTCCTCGCGGTCGCGATCGGCCTTCCGCTCGCTGCCCTCGCTCTCGTGACAGCCCATCGGCCGCCGGCCCGCGATCGTATCGCGGCGACGATCGCGATGGCGTTCGTTGCGATCGGCTACACCGCGCCCTGGGACGGCTGGCTCATCGCGCGTGGCGTCTGGCAGTACGAGACTGCGATTCTCGCCCGGGTCGGTCCGATCCCGATCGAAGAACTCGGCTTCGTCGCGGGCCAGGCGCTTCTCGTCGGACTGCTGGTCTGGCGGTTCGATCCGATCGAGACGACCGCGACGGTCGATCGGCGCGACCGCGTGCTCGGTGCGGTCGCGGGCCTGGCAGTCTCTATCGTGGGGTTCGCGATCGCCTCTCGGCCGGGCGGCCTGTATCTCGGTGCGATCCTCGCGTGGGCCGGACCGGTCTTCGCCCTCCAGTGGGGGGTCGACTGGCGGGCGCTCTGGGCCCGTCGGCGGACCGTCGCCTGGGCGATCGGCCTCCCGACACTGTCCCTCTGGCTGGTCGACTGGGTCGCCGTCACCCGTGACCTGTGGGTGTTCGCCGATTCGTCCGTGACTGGCCTCGCGCTGTGGGGCCTGCCGATCGAGGAGGCGACCTTTTTCCTCGTGACGAATGCGTTTCTCGTCCAGGGGCTCGTCCTGTACGCCGCGGTCCGGCCGACCGATTGAACGATCGGTCGCGTCCGTACGCTGGGATCTGTCGGCGCGGTCGTCTCGATCGGATCGAACTGCGATCATCGAACGAATCCACGGCCACGACGCGCCGTCGATCGACGACACTCCGGATCACCCCGGCCGTCAGAGCCACGGACGGCGAGTGACCTGGCTCGTGGTTGTGACCGGGTGTCCCCGTCCCGCGGAGTTCGTCCCGCTCGCGACAGAACAAAAAATTAGGCCGTACTGCGATCAATCAAGTCCCGAGTTGTTGGGATTAGCACTCGATCCGTCTGTTACCAACAAATATGCTTAGGGGCGTTCCGGGAGAAATAAAAGCACGATGACAATAGAAACTGTCGACTGCCATCCCGAGGTCGAGGCCAAGGGGCAGTATCTGCTCAGTTTTCTCGAGAGCACCGAAGATGTCCTCCCGGCATTGCGACGGCGGACGGAGGACATTCTGGCAGCGAACGGGATCGAGGAGGTCGACCCGACGGCCGACTACCGGGTCGTCGACGTAGCCCGGGCGTTTCGAGATGTCGCCGACTCGCTGGGCGAACGGACCGTCCGGCGTGGCGGCGAACAGATGGGCCGGGACATTCCGTTCCCCCCGCCGGTCGATTCGCCCCAGGACGCCCTCGCGGCGCTGGATCAGATTCATCGGGACGCCTGCCGACTGCCGGCCGGAGCAGACCCGGTGAAGGCCCCCGCTGGCGGGTACGAGTACGCTCGTGAGGACGACGAGTCCGCCCGAATCGCGATCACCGACCGGTACCCGTTCCCGTCCGTGATGGCCGAGGGACTCGTCGCTGGGGTCGTCAACCGGTATACGGACACGGACACGACCGTCGATATCGAGTCGGTCGCGCCGGAGTCGAGCGAACGAGCCGCCTGGCTGGTCAGCTGGACCGCGCCCGAGCGGACAGAACGGCGATCGATCGCGGAGGGCCACTGATCGGCGTCGTGCGCCACCGACCGA
>JBDGTN010000085.1:0-3452 GCA_042216835.1 Halococcoides sp. | reverse complement strand
CGCGGAGGGCCACCATCGATCGCGCCCACCTGTCCGGAGTCTTTTGTACGTTCCACCGGTACGCCAGATATGCCTCGGCTGACGATCGGTCGTCTCTTCGGGATACCGATCCGACTCGACATTACCTTCTTGCTCGTGTTGCCCCTGCTGGCCTGGCTCATCGGATCCGAAGTTGGCCAGTGGGTCGAGATCATCGCCGCACTGGGGGTCGACCTGTCGGCGGCCTCCCTCCAGGCCGGGCCGACGCCGTGGATTCTCGGGACGATCGCCGCGATCGGTCTGTTCGCTGGCGTCGTCGTCCACGAACTCGGTCACTCGCTGGTGGCGATGCATTTCGGCTATCCGATCGAGTCGATCACGCTGTGGATCTTCGGCGGGATCGCGAAACTCGACGAGATGCCCGAACACTGGAGTCAGGAACTCGCCGTCGCGATCGCCGGGCCGATCGTCTCGCTCGCGCTCGCCGCGCTCGCATTTCTCGGACTCGCGGCCGTCCCCGTTTCGGGGACGATCACCGCGGCGATAGCGTTCGTGCTGGGCTATCTCGCGCTGATGAACGTCGCGCTGGCGGTGTTCAACATGCTACCGGGGTTCCCGATGGACGGTGGCCGCGTCCTCCGGGCGATTCTCGCCAGGAATCGACCCTACGCCCGCGCCACCCAGATCGCCGCCCGGGTCGGCAAACTGTTCGCCATCCTCCTCGGCCTCGCGGGCCTGTTCGTCCTCGGGAATCTCTTCATGGTCGCGATCGCCTTTTTCATCTACCTCGGCGCGTCGGGCGAGGCCCAGATGACGATCATGAAAGCGGCCTTCGAGGGCGTGACCGTTCGGGACGTGATGACGCCCGCCGACCGTATCGCGACGGTCGGGCCGGATGCGACGGTCGCGGACCTCGTCGATCGCATGTTTCGAGAGCGGCATACGGGCTATCCGGTCGTCGAGAGCGGCCGCGTCCTCGGCATCGTCACGCTCGACGACGCCCGGGCCGTTCGGGAGGTCGAACGCGAGGCCTACACCGTCAGCGACGTGATGACGACCGATCTGGAGACCATCCAGCCCGACGAAGACGCCATGTCGGCACTCACCCGTCTCCAGGACCGCCACGTCGGTCGGCTCCTGGTCTACGAGGACGACACGTTCCGCGGACTGATCACGCGGTCGGACCTGATGACCGCCTTCGACGTAATCCAGTCCAGCGGGTGGACCAGTCCCGAGGGACCGCTCGCCGGTCAGCGACCCTGATCGGCGGGAATCCACTCGTCATGCTCACTCACGCGGGCAGGTCGATCCGGCCAGCGGAGAGGTGGCGACTCGCGTCGTACAGCTGGAGGTGCTCGATCGACCACTCGCAGACCTCGACGCTCGCCTCGCGTGCTCGATCGGGGACCGCCGGCCCGCGCGCGACGGTGACGTGCGGGTGATAGGCCGACCCTTCGATCCCCTCCACTGGCTCGAACGCCGCACAGAGTCGCTCGTGCAGATCGATCAGTCCCGGGCTCTCGATATCGAGCGCGAGGACCGGTGCCTGGCCGGCCGGTGGATCCTCGAAGCGCACGACACCCCTGGCCCGGGCGGCGATCGGTGGCTGGTCGGTGACGACCTCGCGGGCGCGAGCGGTGAGTCTGGCCGCATCTGTGGGATCGCCCAGGCGCTTGACCACGAGCGTGCGCTGATCGCGCGGGCGCACGGTGTCGGGCGGGTAGTCGGCGGCAACGCGGTCCGCGATCTCGTGAACGTCCCGGGGGAGCGGTGCGTTCAGACTGAACACGGTCGATCGTCGGTCGCCTCCCTGGAAACCCCGTCGGAGGGGCAACGAATTTGTGGTCGGGCCTCCGAGTACTGGCATGGACATCGATACGGGAACGCTCCTGAAGGTGGTGCTGGGGCTGGCCATCGTCTGGCTCGTCGTGATGATCCTCGACACCGTTCTCGACTGGTTTGGCTTTCTGTTCGGACTTACGACGCCCATCCTCGGACTGCTCGTCCTGATCGCGGTCGCGCTGTTCGTCTACGACCGATTCCTGTAGCGGGGCGACTCTAGAAGTCGTCGAGTCCGGCCTGGCGACCGGCGACGAGCGTCGATTTCCGGCGGAGCGCGGCCCGCGAGATCGGCAGTTCCCGATCGACGAGTCGATCGATCGCACTCGCGAACGTCTCGCTGTGCCCGGGTCGACCCGTCATCGAGTCCGGCACGCCCTCGGGACCGTCGAACGCGTGCCGAACGCCCTCGCGGACCTGCCAGACACCCACGGGCGCCCAGTAGGCGTCGGTGACCTCCCGGAGGACGAGACACTTTGCCTGCCGATCGCGGTCGCGAAGGTGTTCGAGCACGCCCAGGCGGGCGGCGTAGTACGCGCCCGCGGTCTCCTCGACGTAGCCCGTTCGCCCCTCCTGTCCTTCGTGGGCACTCGCGAGGTAGTGGGTCTCGCCGGTCGGATTCCAGACGCTCTCCGGGGCCTTCATCTCGACGAGTTCGAACTCCCAGGTGCCCGGCGCGAGCACGATCCAGTACCGATTGCCCATGTAGTCGTTGTGCCAGACCTCCACGTCGGAGATGGAGTCGGCTCCGCGAATCCCGCCCCGCAGGTACCGCCCGACGGCGTCGTCGACGGCCGTGATCGACCACCGGGTAGGGACGAGCCGACGGTTCGGACCGCGTCCGAGTGCGCCCGCCGAGAGGATGGTGTTGATCTCGTAGACATCGAAATCCCGTCGGTAGAGATACGTCATCGCGCCCTCGGCCCGCCACTCGTCGTCGCCCAGTGTTTTTTCGACCGGCCGGGGGACGTGTGGGTTCTCGGCGAGGGTCGCATCGGTCGCACTCGCCCGGGGGCCCGTCGGCGTCGCGACATCGTCGACCGAGAGATCGAATTCCGGGGTGTCGGCGAGGCCGACCTCGACATCGACCGGTCGATCGGCGATGGCCACCTCGCGCTGGGTGCCGACGAAGCCGTCCCAGACATCTTCGACGTTCACCCGGGCCGACCGCTGGGCGTTGAGTAGCCCCGTCCGGCGCTGGAGGACGCCCTCGATCTGAAGCCCGCGATCGTACCATTCGCCGCTGGTGGCGAACCCGGCGGGGTCGGCGGACTGGTCGACCGGCGAGAGCACGCCCGTCGAGACGTTCGGGTACGACGATCGGCCGACGAAAATCTCGGGGGCGGTCGATCCGTAGAGGTCGCCACCCGAGAGGGCGTCCTCGAACTGGCGCTCGACATCGTCGAGGTGATCCACGATCGCATAGGACTTCTCCTCGGCGAGGCGCCGCCGCTCGGCCGCGTCGTCGCGTTCGACCCCGTCGAGGTAGTCGTCCAGCCGCATCGGTCTGCCGTACGTCGGCGGGCGACAAAAATCGTCAGGTCCTCCCCGCGAGCCCGGGACGGGCCACCCGGTCGGGACACCTCTCGGGACGAGGTCCGCCCCCGGTCGAGGTCCGCCCCCGGTCGAGGTCC
>JBDGTN010000061.1:0-9607 GCA_042216835.1 Halococcoides sp. | reverse complement strand
AGGTGTCTCTGCGCTGCTCGTTGAGGAAGGGGGCTCCGCGCTATCATATGCTGAATTGGGTGACTACGCCACAGACACAGTTCCAGAACGCGCACTGGTCACAGACGGCGGTGACCGAGAAGACCCTTCGGAAGACGACGCCGACCTGAGTGACGAATCGGTCGACGACGCTGGCATCGGCCACGAACCGAATGACGATCCAGCCGACGAACCCAACCTCGGCGACAGTAGCGACGAACCGGCAGACGACTCCGGCGCAGCGGCCCACACCGGCCAGACCGGGACCAACGCAAGCCAGACGCAAACCGTTCCTCAGGGCCGAAACGACAGCGATTCCGTGCTCGCAGCGTTCGTCTCGTTTTTCATCATCCCGGGCCTGGGCCACTTCCTGGTCGACGGAAAGAAAGATCGGGGCGTCGCCGTCCTCCTCTTCTATCTCGCCTGGGTATTTGTTGGCTGGAGAATGATCTTCTTCGGAAGCATGATCGTGCTTTTTGTAGTTGGATCTATACTGTCAATTTTCACGTTGGGATTTGGGATGCTCATCACCCTCCTCTGGCCCATCATTGCATTGATCATTTCGGTTGGCGAAGTCGTCATCCGGTCGTTCGCAGCCATCGACGCCTACCAGCACTCCGAGTACATGGATAGAGTCACCGGCAAGGTCGACGAATATCGGTAGGGACCCAGATCACGTGTCTTGCCCGGCCGAAAACAGGCGACCGATCGCCCACCGACGGAAACGGTAAGAGTCAGGCCGCCCCAGTATCGAACGATGTGGGGTGGGTTCGTGGTCGTCTGGCTGGGACTGTTGGGCGTCCTGTATGGCGTGGGCGCTGTCCTCGTGGCCCCACTCGCGCGATCGCTCCCCGACCGCGGGGCTGCAGTGGCGGTCCCGGCAACGCTCGTGATCGTCTGGATCGGCGCGCGATTCGTCGGGCCGGTCTCGATCACGCTCGGACTGCTCGCGGGTGTCACGCTCTTGTTCGCGACGGTCACGCTCGCGCGACGCGCGCCGACCGAAACCGCGCGTGGGCCCCGCCTCCAGGTCGGATTCGTCCTCGCTGTCGCGTTCGTGATCGCCGTCGTCGCCCAGTGGTTCGCCCCGGGGATCGACCCGACCCAGACCGCCGCACTCCGTGAGTACGGCATCCTCCGCGGACTGGTCCGGGCCGGGTCACTGCCACCCGAGGCGGTCTGGTTCGCCGGCGCCCACGCCCCCGTCGATGGAACCTATCTCGCCGCATTGTTCGCTCGGCTCACGCTCACGCCGACGCAGTTTACCGCCAGCCTCTGGATGGCCGCGAGCTATGCGACGGCAGTCGCCGCCGCGTTCGGCCTCGGTACGTCGCTGTTGCGCCATCAGGATCGCCTCCGACCGGTCGGTGGCCTCGCGGCGGCGATCGTCGTCGGCGTGGCGTCGCCCGCCCCGGTCGCGCTCGCGGTCGGTCGGGTGGGGCTCACGATCGACACGGCGACGGCGACCACGCCCATCACGTGGCTGCGGACACCCATCACCGGTTCGACGATGGCGATCGGCGTACTCGTGCTCGCGGTCGGACTGCTCGCCGCCTATCACCGGACGCCTGCCGATCAGCGCCGCCGACGCGGTCTCGCCCTCGTCGGTGTCGGCCTGGCGACGGGCGTTGCCGCGGCGATCGATCCCTGGACGGCCCCCACGATCCTCGGCCTCGCAGGCCTGACGATCGCGGTCGCCCCGGCCTCGCCGATCGCGCTTGCGGCACGACTCCACGCCCGCACGGATGACTGGCCGCTCTGGGCCCGCGAAATCGTGCGCGCGCTCGCGACGCCGATCGTCTCGGTCGCCATCGCCGCGATCGCCGCGGGGGTGGCCTGGCCCGACCGGACGGCGATCCGCGCGACGGTCGCTGCCCTCCGATTCGATCCGGGCGGGATCGATACCGTCGTGGTCGCGTTCGCGGTCGTTTTCACAGCACTCGCGGTCTATCTCTGGGCCTTTCTCCGGGCGCGATGGACACACAGGAGTGCGATCGTCATCGTCGCGGCGACGCTCGTCTGGCCGGTCGTCGCGCGCTCGCGACCGATCGTCGCCGGTGGCGGCGCGATCGCCATTCTCGCGGTCGGACTGGCACGGACCGACGGCCTCGACGAACGACCGTCGCCGGGGTTCGAGGCGGTCCTGATCGCCGCGGGCGCGCTCGCAATCGCCGCCCGATCGGTGGTGAGCGGGCCCGCGGACACGTCGCTGACGACCCAGGCCTGGGTGCTCGCCGGGATCGCAGCGGGACCCGCGGTCGTCCGCCTCGCGACCCACCACCTGCCCGCCGCTCGCGGGCGATCCTGGCCGGCGGGCCAGCGCGCGCTCCGGGCCGTGGTCGTCGCGAGCGTGCTCGCGGTCGCGATCACCGGTCCGGTCGCGCTGAACGGCCTCGACGACCGCGACCGAACGCTCGACGTGACGGCCGGAACGACTCCCGACCCCGGCGTTCGGAGCGCGACCGACTGGCTGGACGGTCGTCCGCAATCAGCACCGATCGTGACGGCGCCGCGCGCGGGACTCGCAGCCGTCCCCGCCGCGATCAGCGGCCACCCCACCGTCGTCGGCCCGCCTGCCGTCCGCTCGGCGCGGCCGGATCGATACGATCGGCGCGTCCGCGATGTCCGGACCATCTATACGGGATCGGCCGCCGAACAGCGCGAGTTACTCCGGGCGTACGGCGTCGGGTATGTGATCGTCGGCCCGGCCGAACGAGCGGCCTACGAAGTCACCCTCGATGATCGATCGTTCCTCGACCCGGTCGCGGCGAGCGATCGGTGGTCGTCGGTGACGATTTACCGGGTCGCCGAACAGACGAGAACCTGATCGATCAGGCGGCCTCGCTGACGGTCACGTCGCTCGCTTCGACCGCGATGGTGTCGATGTGCATCGGAATATACGCCCGTTGCTCGAAGGCGTCGCGCTCGTCGGGCGTGCCGATCGTACACCAGAGTTGCATATCGTCCGGCCCGTGCCACTCGCCCTGTCGATTGACGGAAAAACAGACGTACTCCTCGCCGTCGAGGTCGATCACGGCATCCCGTCGAATACCGGGATCGCCGCGCACGATCAGCCGCTTCATACCCGACCAACGGCCGACCCCGGCCTAAGCGTTGTGGAGGCGGCGGGACCATCAATATAGCAGTGACCACGCCAAGCGTTGTGGAGGCGGCGGGACCATCAATAGCTCGGCGACTCGGGATCGACGCCCGCGTCCTCGTCGGCGCGCCGCGCGAGCACGAACAACAGATCCGACACCCGGTTGAGATACGCACAGACTGGCTCGGGGACGGATTCGGCCTCGACGAGCGCGACGACACGGCGCTCGGCCCGTCGACAGACCGCGCGGGCGTGCTGGAGGACGGCACCGTCCGCACTCGCGCCCGCGAGGACGAACGCGTCCCGATCCGGGAGTGTTGCCTGGACTTCGTCGATCGACGCCTCGATGCGCTCGACCGCCGAGTGCTCCAGCGTGGGGGCATCCGGACTCGCGGGCATCGCGAGCGCGGCCTGGATGGTGTGGAGATCCTGCTGAATGGCGGCCACGTCGACCGCATCGGTCGCCTCGTCCGCCCGTACCCGCCCCAGGACGGCGTTCAGTTCGTCGACCGTGCCGTAGGCCTCGATGCGCGGGTCGGTCTTCGAGACCCGCGCGCCGTCGCCGAGATCCGTCCGCCCGTCGTCGCCGCGACCGGTGTAGACCATGCACGGGCCAGGAGGGCCGGCCCCATAAACACGACCGACACCGATCGATCACGTGGTACTATCCAATGGATTTACCACTCTCGAACCCGAATAAAGTGGCGTGAATCGAACAGTCCTCGCTTTCGTTCTGTCGTTGGCCCTCCTCGCCGTGCCGCTCGCGGCCGGAGCGTCGGTCTCGGTGTCGGTCGACGACGCCACTGTTGCGCCCGGCGAGTCGGTCACGATAACGCCCGAGACGGAGAACGCTAATGGCCTGAAAATCGAAAATATACCAGCGTCGTGGTCGGTTGCGACCGAGGGCGGAGCGGACTCTCAAGTAAGTAGCTCGGACGGGACGAAAAGCGCCAAGTGGCTGGCACCGGACGGCGACACCAGCCTCACGCTGACGATCCCCGCGGACGCGACCACCGAAACGGTTTCACTGACGGCGACTGCGATCGAGGACAGTGAAAACACAAGCACCCAGCAGTTCGACGTGACCATCGCAGCGGCGACCCCGACGCCCACGGCGACCGAGTCCCAGGGTGGACTCGGTGGTGATGGCTTCGAGATCGACAGCACGGACACGCCATCGGCCTCGCCTCCGACCGACGAGACTGGGGCCACCACGACCGACGAGACCGATGGGGCCGCCCCGACCGACGAGGAGTCGACGACCGGGACATCGGAGACACCGGCGAGTGACACCGGGGAGGCCACCACGACCGATCGGCGGCGATCTCCGACCGTCGAAACCGGCCCCGGATTCGGCATCGTCGCCGCCGTGCTCGGGGTTGCGCTGGGGCTCCGGCGGCGGTAGGCGGAAACACTCAAGTCCGCGGCCCGAAATCTGGTTACATGACCGACCAGATCGAGGTGCTCCTCGTCGACGAGGATACCGACGTGCTCGAACTCGCCGAAACGTTTCTCGAACAGTCCGAGGACCTCTCCGTGACGGCCGTCACGAGTGTGAGCGACGCACTCGATACCTTCGAATCGGGCGCGATCGACTGTGTCGTCAGCGACTACACCATGCCCGAGATGAGCGGCGGCGATCTCCTCGAAGAGATCCGAAATCGCGACGCCAGCGTGCCCTTTTTCCTCTTCACAGGGCGCGACGAGCGCGAAATATCCGAGGAAATCGACACCGAGGGGCCCACGGGGTACGTTCGCAAGGGTGAGGGTCCAGACCAGTACCGGCAACTCGCCGACGACATCCGCGATGCAGTGAATCGCTGACGAGGTGTCTATCGTAAATCGTCGATGGCCGCCGACAGACGCCCGAACGCGTTGGTCTCACCCTTTCGGATGAATCGATCGACCGCGTCGTCGTCGACCCGATCGAGAACGGTCTCGTCGGCCGATCCGGTAAAGAGGATGAACGTGGTCTTCTCGGTCTCTCGCTCGACCACGTCCAGTACCTCCAGTCCGTCGATGTCTGGCATGCTGTAGTCACAGACGACACAGTCGACGCCGCCCGACCGGAGCACATCGATGGCGTCGCGGGGATCGGTTTCGGCCCGTACCGAGACCAACTCCAGGTCGTGTTCGATGTACTGAGTGGCTAAATCGACGACCGACGGGTCATCGTCGACGACCAGCACTCGTGTCGAACTCATCTCGACCGTCCCCTGATCGTCCCCCGCAACATGCATGGTACTTCGTACCATAGGGCCCCACTCACATAAAACTGGGCCGGACAACTTCTGGTCGTGAAAACACCACGCGCTTCGATCGCCGACGAAATCGGAGACGGTTTCAACGCCGCCGGGCAGGCATAGGTATGAGCGAGCAGGATCTCGGCATCACCGAGTCGAAAACCCACGCCACGGGTGACTGGTACGCGGAAGTCGTCCAGAAGGCGGAACTCGCCTCCTACGCCCCCATGGGCGGGTTCATCGTCACTCGCCCACGAGGGTATGCCATCTGGGAATCGATTCAGGACCATCTCGACGACCGATTCAAAGCCACGGGCGTCCAGAACACCTACTTCCCGATGTTCATCCCGGAGAGCTACCTCGAACGCGAGAAAGACGTTGTCGAGGGATTCGACCCCGAGGTTGCCTGGACCACTCACGGCGGCCACGACGAACTCGAGGAGCGCCTCGCCGTTCGCCCGACGAGCGAATCGATCATCGCGCCGTTTATGGCCGAATGGACGCGATCGCACCGCGATCTGCCGATGCGGCTCAACCAGTGGTGTTCGGTCGTGCGGTGGGAGGCCACCGAGACAAAGCCATTCTTTCGGACGAAGGAGTTCCTCTGGCAGGAGGGCCACACCGCTCACTGCGACGAGGAAAGCGCACGCGAGGAGACGATGCTCCGGCTGGACCAGTACGAACGGCTCTACGAGGACGTGCTCGCGATGCCAGCGCTCACCGGGCGCAAACCCGATCACGACACGTTCCCCGGGGCCGACGTCACGACGACGGTCGAGACCCTGATGCCCGACGGCAAGTCGGTCCAGGCCGCGACCTCGCACTACCTCGGGACGAGTTTTGCGGAGGCGTTCGACATCACCTACGCCGACGAGGACGAGACCGACCGGATCGCACACACCACCTCCTGGGGGCTCTCGTGGCGGGCGATCGGCGCGCTCGTCATGATCCACAGCGACGAGCAGGGCCTGGTCCTCCCACCCACGCTCGCGCCCGAACAGGTCGTGATCGTCCCGATCTGGGATGCGGACTCGAAAGATGCCGTGCTGGACTACGCCGAGGAGATGGCCGACGACCTCGACGCCGCTGGCGTGCGGGTCGAACTGGACGACCGCGACAACCGCAATCCCGGATTCAAGTACAACGAGTGGGAGCTCAAGGGCGTCCCGCTCCGGATCGAAGTCGGACCGAACGAAGTCGCCGACGAAGCCGCGACACTCGTGCACCGACCCGACGGCGAGCAGACGACCGTCGATCGGGCCGACATCGCGACGACCGTCGAGGACCACCTGGAGACGATCTACGCAAAACTGTATGCTGCGGCAGAGGAGACTCTCGACGGCGAAATTCGCGAGGCCGACTCTCGCGAGGAGATTCTCGGCACGATCGGCCAGCACGGCGGCTACGTCAAAGCGGGCTGGTGTGGCGACGAAGCCTGCGAGCAACCGATCAAAGAGGCCGTTGCGGCCGAAATCGTGATGGTTCCGTTCGAGGACGACCCGATTCACGAGTCGTGTGCGATCTGTGACGATCCGGCCGAGCGGACGGCGTACTTCGCGCGGACGTACTGAGACGGAACGCTCGGGTTGTCGAGTCACCAGTCATCGCCTGGAGCCAGTACGATCGGCAATCTCGGCCACGAACCCCGTTCGGCCGCCTCCCGCGGTCCGCCATCAGTGCCGGTGACAGCCAGGCTCGATTCGGCTGTGCAGTCCGAGACAACGATCAGTCGTGCGAAATAAGATTTTCCTTGCACCAATTATATGTCGACAGGAAATGGGTAACGACGGCGATGGACTGGACAGGCGACAGTTCACGAAATGGGCAGCGTCAATCGGCCTTGGTTCGCTGATGCCGGGGGCGGTCAGTGGTGTCGCGGCTGGCCTCGAACGCATGGAAGAAGGGACCGATGGTCACCCCGAGGCGACGCGGGGTAATCCCAGAGCCCCGGTCCAGTTTGAACACCCTCTCGAACGACCGCACGTTCGATCGAGGGTCGAAGCCGCCCGGAGCGGTGAGGCCGGACCGGAGCGTTTCGTAAAACCCCACCTTCGTGAGCGTCTGGACCAGAGAGACACCGTGGATCTGATCGTCACCACCAGTGGGGAAGCCACTATCGTCACCGCCGATCTCGTGCGTGGCGAGCGCGATCTCCACGGATATCGGGCGAGTCACGACGAGGTTCGTCGGCTGAACCACTTCGGCGAGGTCGTGCAGGTCAACGAGTTTAGCTGATTACAGGCGCTAAGCCCCCTCCCTCAAGGAGTATCGCAGTCCGCGCCAGCGGACAAGGAACGCAGTAGGGAGGGGATACAGCGCCGTCTTTGGATTACTTTCACTCTGAGCCGTGGATTTACAACAGTGCCAGTCGAAGACTGGAACTGTGACAGCATCACTCATGGCCGCCGCTGAGTACACCGACAAGAAGGTGGGCGACGGCCACATCCGCTGTCACCAGCCAGTAGGAGTGGGACACTCCGAATCCACGCCTGCGGAGACTGCACTCCCTGCGCGGATGGTCGGCGCAAGCCGAGCATCCGTGAAAAAGCGCGTCGTGGAACCAGGAAGCCCCACCCTCATACTGTCGGACACAAGTCCGTGAGCAATCAAGTGGGTGTTTTTGCGATTCACGACGGTACTCACCCGAGCAGACAACGAGGGTGTTCAATTTCTTGTGTCCGGCAGTATGAAGACTGTCGCAATGAGGGCATCTCTGGTTCGACTATCTTTTCAAATCCGCATCTTCAGTCCCATTCTTCCTATAATTTGAGAAAGTCGTCCCCTCGAAAATCTCTCAGGCATCTCGCCAGAACCGATGAGAGGACACCACGACCTCGGTTCGTCAGCCATCGAATCACTCCACGACCGCGTCGCTTGGCTCCCGGATCCAGTCCCACTACTCCCGAGTACCTGCCAGTCCGACGATCTCAACCCTTTTAGTCACGAAGCGGCTGGTTCCGATATGAACGATCAACAGTCACACCCGGAGCTCGACGCGACAGCGTCGGACCCCGAGGACGCCGATGCTGAAAGCGCCCCCGAGTCCGACACGACCGACGAGTCGGCGACGAGCGACGATGCCGCGGCATCCACGGAGGAATCGACCGACGAGATCGCCGACACCGTCGCCGATCGCGACCCCGAGGCGGTGGCTGCCGACATTGCCGATCTTCGAGCAACCGTCGACGATCTCGAATCCCAGCTCGAGGACCGCGAGGAGCGTATCGACGAACTGGAGTCCGCGCTCAAACACACCAAAGCCGACTACCAGAACTACAAGAAACGCGCGCAGCGAGAAAAAGAGCGGTATCGCGAGCGCGCGACGCGCGACCTCGTCGAGCGATTACTCGACGTTCGCGACAATCTCCAGCGCGCACTCGACCACGGCGACGACCTCGAAGCCGGACTGGAATCCACCCTCCGCCAGTTCGATCGCGTCTTCGAGAACGAGGGCGTCGAGCGGGTCGATCCCGACCCCGGCGCGGAAATCGACCCGGAACGCCACGAGGTACTCGCCACGATCGATGCCGACGAACCTGCCGACACCGTCGCGGAGGTCCACCGCGCGGGGTACGTCATGGCCGGGACGGTGCTCCGGCCGGCCCAGATCGCCGCCAGCCAGGGCAGCGAAGACGACGATGGCGAGGACACGACGACGGAGGATGGCGACACCGGAACGGACGATCCCGCGAACGCGACGGACGAGGAGACGACGGACACAGACGCTTCGACGGACGACACGAACGACTCCAGCGACGAGAACTGAGGACTCGATTCCCGACTACCGCTCGTATTCCCGACTACCGCTCGTATTCCCGACTACCGCTCGTCGGAGTCGAGCACGCGAATTTGATCGCCCCGAACCGTGACCGGAATCGGGACCGTCGCCTCGTAGAGTTCGACGGTTACCTGATCTTTGCTCTCGTCGATGCGCTGGACCTGGGCCTTTTCGCCCTTGAACGGCCCGGCGATCAACTCGACGATGTCACCCTCGGCGATGCCCTCGACATCGGGTTTTGGCGAGAGGAAATGCTCGACTTCGCCCAGTCCCGATTCGCCGGGGACGACCCCGCGCATGTGGGGAATCTCGTCGTTGATCCGCTCGAAGACCGCGCTGTCGTCGGCCTCGACCATGACATACGAGGTCAGCGAATCCGGCGCGAGAGCGGCGTGAATCGACTCCTCCTCGCGGTTCATGATCATGTCCGCGACGGTGCGTTCCTGGCTGGCCGTGGTCTTGACTGCG
>JBDGTN010000142.1:0-9619 GCA_042216835.1 Halococcoides sp. | reverse complement strand
TATTCAATTTCTTGTGTCCGGCAGTATGAGTCTCGAGGGGCATCGACGGAGTCGTGAGCGTCCCCTGGAGATTCGCGCACCCCTGGAGATTCGCCGGACTCGCGCACGCCCGCGCGCACGGAAGCTTGAAGGGGCCGGGCCCGATACCATACGTCAGGTTTTCATGAACGAGGACAGCGATTACGGGGCCGGCCAGATCCAGGTGCTCGAAGGCCTGGAGGCCGTCCGAAAACGACCGGCCATGTACGTCGGGTCGGTCGACACCCGGGGGCTCCATCATCTCGTCTACGAGGTCGTCGACAACTCCATCGACGAGGCCCTTGCGGGCCACTGCGAGACCGTCCAGGTGACGATCCACGACGACGGATCGGTCTCGGTCGGCGACGACGGCCGGGGGATTCCGGTCGATACACACGACGAACACGACAAACCTGCCGTCGAGGTCATCATGACCGTCCTCCACGCCGGCGGGAAGTTCGACAACAAATCCTACCAGGTCTCGGGCGGTCTCCACGGCGTCGGCGTCTCTGTCGTGAACGCGCTCTCCGAGCGACTGGAGGTGACCGTCAGACGCAATGGGGCCGTCTGGACGCAGGTGTTCGAGGCCGGCCAGCCCACGGGCCCGCTGGACCGCGTTCGCGACCTCGATCCCGAGGAATCGACCGGGACCGAGATCCGATTCTGGCCCGATCGATCCATCTTCGAGGCGACCGATGTCGAGTTTTCCACCCTGGAGAGTCGCTTGCGCGAACTGGCCTTTCTCAACTCCGGCGTCGAGATTCGCCTCCGCGACGAGCGATCGGATCGCGAGGAGATCTTCGAGTACGAAGGCGGCATTCGCGAGTTCGTCGCCTACCTCAACGAGACCAAAGACCCGCTGCATAGCGAGGTGATCTACTTCGCGGACGCGAGCGAGGGCATCCAGGTCGAGATCGCGATGCAGGCGACAGACGACCTCCAGGGGTCGATCCACGCGTTCGCCAACAACATCAACACCCGCGAGGGCGGGACCCACCTCACGGGCTTCAAGACCGCGCTCACGCGAGTGGTCAACGATTACGCCACCGATCACGGACTGCTCGGTGATGTCGACGGAACCCTCAAGGGCGAGGACATCCGCGAGGGTCTGACCGCCGTCCTGTCGGTCAAACACCCCGATCCGCAGTTCGAGGGTCAGACCAAGACCAAACTCGGCAACAGCGAGGTGCGCGGCGTCGTCGAATCCGCGATGCACACTCACCTCGATACCTACTTCGAGGAACACCCCGATACCGCCGAAGCGATCGTCGCGAAGGCCGTCGAGGCCGCGAAGGCCCGCGAGGCCGCCAAGAAGGCCAAAGAACTCACCCGCCGGAAGAGCGCGCTCGAATCGACGGCGCTGCCGGGCAAACTCTCTGACTGCCAGACCCGCGATCCCAGCGAGGCCGAACTGTTTGTCGTCGAAGGAGACAGTGCTGGCGGAAGTGCAAAACAAGCTAGAAATCCCGAGTTCCAGGCCGTCATGCCGATCAAAGGCAAGATCCTCAACGTCGAGAAACACCGTCTCGATCGCATCCTCGAAAACGACGAGATTCGCAATCTCATCACCGCGCTCGGGACGGGCATCGGCGACGAGTTCGACATCGACGATCTGCGCTACGACCACATCAACGTCCTGACCGACGCCGACGTGGACGGGGCCCACATCCGGACGCTCCTGTTGACCTTTTTCTATCGGCATATGCGTCCCCTGCTCGAACAGGGTCACGTGTTCGCCTCGCGGCCGCCGCTCTACCGCGTGCGATGTGGTGGCGAGACCCACGACGCGATGACCGAAGACGAACGCGAGGCGATCGTCGCCGAGCAGTGCGGTGGATCGGCCGATCAGGTCCAGCGATTCAAGGGTCTCGGCGAGATGAACCCCCAGCAGTTGTGGGACACGACGATGGATCCCGAACAGCGGTATCTCAAACAGATCACCGTCGAGGACGCCGCGACCGCCGACAAGATGTTCTCGGTGCTGATGGGTGACGCCGTCGAACCGCGCCGCGAATTCATCAAAGAGAACGCCCCCGAGGCCGACTGGGTCGACATCTAACCATTCCCAGACCAATGAGTTCAGACCTCCCCGACACACCGGACAACGTCGATGCGGACCGCCTCGAACGCGTTCGCGTCGAAGACGAGATGGAGCAAAGTTACATCGACTACGCGATGAGCGTCATCGCGGGACGGGCCCTGCCCGACGTGCGTGACGGCCTGAAACCCGTCCACCGGCGGATCCTGTATGCGATGGACGAGATGGGCGTGACGAGTTCCGCGGGCCATCGCAAGTCCTCCTCGATCGTCGGCGAGACGATGGGGAATTATCATCCCCACGGCGACAGTGCGATCTACGACACGCTCGTCCGGATGGCCCAGGACTTCTCGATGCGATACCCCCTGGTCGACGGTCAGGGCAACTTCGGGTCGATGGACGGCGATCCGCCCGCGGCGATGCGCTACACCGAGGCCCGGATGGCCCCGATCGCCGAGGAACTCCTGGCCGACATCGACAAATCGACCGTCGATTTCACGTCGAACTACGACGACCGTCTCGACGAGCCAGAGGTCCTGCCCGCGGCGATCCCGAACCTGCTGGTGAACGGCTCCTCGGGCATCGCGGTCGGGATGAGCACGAACGTTCCGCCGCACAATCTCGGCGAGGTGATCGATGCGACCGTCCACCTCATCGAGAATCCGGAAGCGAGCGTCGTCGATCTGATGGACTTTGTCGAGGGGCCGGATTTCCCAACCGGCGGGCAGATCGTCGGCCGCGATCCGATCTACGCGGCCTATCAGACCGGGCGTGGTCGCCTGACCGTCCGGTCGGCCTTCGAGGTCGAGGAATCGGATCGCGGTGGCGACCGGATCGTCGTCACGGAACTGCCCTATCAGGAAAACAAGGCCCGCGTCGTCGAACGCATCGCCGAGGACGTTCAGGAGGGGACGATCGAGGGCGTTTCGGACCTGCGCGACGAATCGGATCGGACGGGCGTCCGGATCGTCATCGAGTGCAAGCGCGGCGCGAACACCGACGTGGTGAAAAATCAACTCCTCGAGCACCACCTCGAATCCACGTTCGGCGTGATCAACCTCGCGCTGGTCGACGGCCAGCCACGCGTCCTCTCGCTGAAAGAGACCCTCCAGCACTACGTCGACCACCGCCGCGAGGTGGTCCGACGGCGCTCCGAGCACGATCTGGCGGCTGCCGAGGAGCGCGCCCACGTCCTCGAGGGTCGTCTGGTCGCCGTCGAACACGCCGACGACGTGGTCGAGTTGATCCGCAACTCCGAGACCCGATCGGCCGCGAAAGATGCGCTCCGGGACGCCTACGAGTTCAGCGAGCGGCAGGCCGACCACGTCGTGCGGATGCAACTCGGATCGCTGACCTCCGAGGAGGTCGGCGACATCGAAGACGAGTACGAGGACGTCCAGGCCGAAATCGAACGCCTCGAGGCCATCCTCGACTCCGACGAGCGCCTCGACGGCGTCGTCGTCGAGGAACTCGAAGCCATCAAGGCCGAGTACGACGACGAGCGCCGGACTGCGATCGTCGAGGACGCCGGGACGGTCTCCCGCGAGGACCTGATCCCCGAGGAGGACGTGCTGGTCGTGATGACCGCCGACGACTACATCAAGCGCATGCCCGTCGAGACGTTCGATCCCCAGGGCCGCGGCGGGAAGGGGATCATCGGCGCGGACCCCAAGGAGGGCGATCGCGTCACGACGATCTTCCGGGCGAACACCCACGACTACCTGCTTTGCTTTACGAATCAGGGCCAGGTCTACCGGCTGAAGACCTACGAGGTGCCCGAGATGGGCCGCACGGCGCGCGGCAAGTCCGCGATCAACCTCATCGATCTCGACGACGGCGAGGACATCACGGCCGTCGTCGCCGCCGACGCCTTCGACGACGCGAACTGCTTTACGATGGTAACTCGCGACGGCTACGTCAAGCGCACCTGCGCGGCCGCCTTCGAGAACATCAACGCCTCGGGCATCATCGCCGCGAAACTCGACGAGGGCGACGCCCTCGTCGACGTGGCGGTCACCGACGGCGAGCGCGATATCGTGATCGCCACGGAGGGTGGGATGACGATTCGGTTCGCCGAAAGCGAGGTCCGGGAGATGGGCCGGACCGCGCGTGGCGTCCGCGGGATCGACCTCGAAGGCGACGACCGCGTGGCCGGCCTCGTCGCGACGAGCGAGGCCGACCGCGACCTGCTGACGATCACCGAGAACGGCTACGGCAAGCGCACGCCACTCGCGGAGTATCGCCGGCAATCGCGGTACGGCAAGGGCCTGATCGATATCGACACCGGCGAGCGCAACGGGCCCGTCGCGAGCGTCCACGCCGTCGAGAGCGACGATCACGTCGTTGTCGTGAGCGAGTCCGGCCAGATCGTCCGGACCCCCGTTGCGGACATCTCGGAGGTCGGCCGGAACACGATGGGCGTGATCGTGATGGAGCTGGAGTCGGGCGATCGGGTCGCGTGTGCGGACGTGATTCCTGGCGGGGAGTGACCGGCGAGCCCGCGACCGAGGCCCCTACTCCAGATACGTGAACCACTTCGCTGGCTCGCCCGACTCGACGACCTCGAAAAAGCGCTGCTGAATCTCGTCGGTCACCGGCCCCTTCGACCCCGATCCGATTGCCACGTCGTCGACGGTCGCGATCGGGGTGATCTCCGCCGCCGTCCCCGAGAAAAAGAGCTCGTCGGCGGTGTACAGCTCGCCACGCGAGATGGTCGCATCGGCGTGAACGGTATACCCCAGTTCGCGCGCCAGCTCGATCACCGACCGCCGGGTGATGCCGTCGAGATTCGATTCGGCGAGTCCGGGGGTGTGGATCTCGCCGTCCCGCACGAGAAACAGGTTCTCGCCGGGGCCCTCGGCGACCTGCCCGTCGGCGTTGAGCAGCAGCGCCTCGTCGTAGCCGTCGCGGGTCGCCTCGAGATTCGCGAGCACGCTGTTGACGTACGGCCCGGTCGTTTTCGCGTTCGTGGGTATCTGGCTCGACTTGTACTTCCGCCAGGACGTGACCGTGATGTCGACGCCGTGTTCCAGGGCTTCCTCGCCGAGGTACGCGCCCCACGGCCAGGCCGCGATCGCCGTCGTGATCGGGCAGTCGCCGGGGTTCAAGCCGAGCATGTCGTACCCGTAGAACGCGATCGGACGGATGTACGCCGAGTCGAGGTCCTCGCGATCGAGCAGTTCGAGCGTCGCATCGGTCAACTCCTCGCGATCGTAGGGGATCTCGATCTCGTAGGGCTTGCCCGAGGCGTACAGCCGATCGAGGTGGTCCGACCACCGGAAGATCGCGGGCCCGCGATCGGTGTCGTAACACCGGACGCCCTCGAAGACGCCCGTGCCGTAGTGCAGGCCATGCGAGAGGACGTGCACCTCGGCGTCCTCCCAGTCGACGAACTCGCCGTCGAACCAGATCGTCCCCACGTCCATGTCATCGAAGCTCATGATCGACCGGTATGGCCCGGGGATTAAGAGTGTTCACGGTTCGCGGGCGACGCTGGCGCGCGGCCGGTGTCGGATTCTCACTCGATCAGACACGATCTCGCCAGGATACCTGTGGCTCCCAGTCCAGCACCTCCTCGGCCCGCGAGATGTCGACCAGCGCTTCGGTGGCCTCGAAGGATGTCGTGCACTCGGCGTCGGAATCGACCGCACCACGAACCTCATCAGGTGATCGAACGCTCGTCGCTCTCCACTCCTCGGCTCCAGATCGCAGTAGATTCATGTACCTTCGGGACCGACATCTATTCACGATGGCATCGACCAGCGGCGGGCCGACCGACGAGTTGGCGACCGCCGTCGGCCGGTATGTCCTCGGCGATCTCTCGCTCGGCAGAGCGGCCGAGGAGGCGGGCCTCTCTCGATGGGAGTTCGAGGAAGTGCTGAAAGATGCCGGGTTCAGCGCGCTCTATGGGCCGCGAACGGACGACCAGTTGGACGAGGAGATCGACGTGGCGCGAAACCTCGACGAGTAAATGACGGGCCACCGTCGACCGATTTACCTCGACGCGACCGTTCTCAGTAACTTCGCCAGCACAGACGCGATCGATTCTCTGGTCGCAATCCTCGACGCCCCGACCGTCGTCCCCGCTGTCCGGGACGAGATCGAACGCGGTCACGATCTGGGGCACGCCTACCTTACCAACGCCATCGAGGCGTTCGACGATGGACTCTCGATTGGCACCGTTCCGGCAGACGGTGGGGAGCCGCGGGTCCGCGAGCGCCTGGATGCCGGCGAGGCGGACGCGTTACTGGGGGCACTCGACGCCGAGGGGACACTCGCAACCGACGACCTCGCCGCTCGTCGTCTCGCGAGCGATCTGTCCGTTCCAGTCACCGGTTCGATTGGAATTCTCGTGATGGGCATCGAGCGCGATCAGATCGATCGGGATCAAGCAGATGCGTGGCTCCACGCCTGGCGCGAGACGCGTGGCTACTACGCCCCTGTCGAAAGCGTGAGTGCAGTTCTCGACGACTCGTAGGCTCGGTGGCGGTATCGATGAGGCTGATTGGTTCCCCTTGACGGGCCTCCGTTCGATCGATGCTCACACGATCTCTTGCCAGGACACCTGTGGCTCCCAGCCCAGGACCTCCTCGGCCCGCGAGATGTCGACCAGCCCCTCGGTGCCCTCGAAGGATGTCGTTCGCTCGGCGTCCGGATAGACCTCGCGGGCGACGCGCTCGGTGGGCGTCTCCAGCGAGGTGTCGGCGGCGACCGTCCAGAGCGCGGCGTGACCGTCGATCGTGGCGTCCAGACTCGCCCGGATCGCACCGACGGCGTCCTCGATATGGAGATAGGAGAACAGCGTGTTGCGATCGTCGTGGAACCGCTCGTCCTCGCGGACGGCCGAGAGCGTGCGATCGCCGTCGAAATGCTCGCGAATGTCGGCGTCCCGCACCACCCACGGAAAGCGTAGCGAGACGGCGTCCGGCGGGCCTTCGCGGCGCCCGATCCCGTCGGCGACGACCTCGGCGGCCTGCTTGCCGAGCCCGTACGGGTTGGTCGGCGTCAGCGAGTGGGACTCGTCGACGGGCAGTTCATCGACGCGGACGGGGTCGGGTTCGAACGCACCGCCGATGGCGCTGACGCTGGAGGCGAGCACGACCCGCTCGATGTCCAGCGCCGCGGCGGCCTCGCAGACGTGATAGGCCCCGAGGCAGTTGCTCTCGAAGACCCGATGGGCGGGATCTTCGAGCGGGTGGGCGATCGTTCCGAGGTGGACGACGGCGTCGGGATCGATCGCCGCGAGCGCGCCGTACAGGTCGCCGGGATCGGTACAGTCCGCGCGATAGCAGGCCGCGGCGGCATCGAGATCACCGCCCGAGCGCGTGATCGAGACGACGCGATGATCGTCGGCCAGATCGGCGACGGTCGGGCGACCGATCGATCCGGTTCCACCGGTGACGGCGACGGTGTCCATGCCGGCCGATGGGAGCGCGCCACCTTGAGCAGTTCGGCACTATCCGAGGCGATCGACGATGGCCCGACCCTCGACGTAGACCAGGCCCTCGCGGTCGGCATACGCTCGCGCGTCGGCGGGCGTGGTCGCCTTACCGGTCTCGTCGTCGAGCATCTCACAGACGACGACCGCGGGCGGGCGGTCGGCCGCGGCCGCGAGCGCCAGACCGAGTTCGGTGTGGCCCGTCCGCTCGGCGACGCCACCCGCTGCGCCGCGAAGCAGGTGGACGTGACCGGGCGAGCGGAAGGTCTCGGCGAAGGCCGTTCGCTCGGGGTCGGCAGCCGCCGCGGCGAGAGCGGTGATCGTCCGGGCGCGATCGTGGTCGGTCACGCCCGTCGCGGTGTCGCGGTGGTTGACCGTCAGGGAGAACGACGATCGATCGTCGTAACTCAGCGCGTGATTTTCGGTCGCCGGATGGTCGACGGCGTCCGCAAGGAAGGGCAACCCGAAGGCCTCGGCGACCGGATCGGCGAGTGCGACACAGATCAGTCCGCCGGCGTCGGTGCGCAGTCGGGCCACGTCGCCGGCCTCGACCGCTCCCGCGGGATAGACCAGGTCCACCTCGCCCTCCCGATCGGCGGCGTCGTGGATCAGGACGGGATCGCCGGCGGCGAACGCGGCGATCGCCCTGTCGAGGCCGGGGCTGTCACCCCCGTCGGTGCTACTTGGCGGTGACATGGATGATGAGGCGGTCGCCATCGGAGAGGTCCAGTTCGTCGCGCAGTCGCGACGGCGCGAGCACCTCGAGTTCGGTCTCGTCGTGGTGGGTGCGCTCGGGGCTGATGACGTGGACCGGATCGGCGCGCTCGCCCGAGGGGGCTTCGAGCGTGGCGGGATAGCAGTACGCGGGCCCGTAGGTGCGCTCGCCCTCCCAGCCATCGATCACGATGGGATCGAGCGCGTTCATCCGCGTCCGGGCGCGCACGCTCTGGTCGTCCAGCCGGCAGTTGAGCGTCCCCGGAAACGGTTCGTAGCCGAGTCTGTCCTCGAACTGCTCGGCGTACCCCGGCAGCGAGACGTAGTGGCGGCCCTCGCCCATCCCGCGAGTCAACTCGCCGGTGAGCGTGACACCGACGCGACTCTCGAAGATGCGCTGGTACTCCGCGTAGGTCTCCTGGAGGTGCTGTTCGCCCGATCCGGTAATTTCGATCCACTGGCCGTCGCTGACCTTCTCGCGCGTGATCGCCCCCGCCGACTCGAGTCGCTGGAGTCGCCGGGAAGCGGTCTGGTCGGAGACGTTCAGACGGCGTGCCAGACTCGCACACGAGACCTTCGCGGTCCCGTCGAGTGCGCCCGCGAGCGCGAGGTGTTTGAGGGTGGCCCGCTCGGCATGGCCGACTGCCCCCGCTGATTCTGCCATTGCCGACCGAAGGCGGTCGAGCCGAATAAGGATAGCGTTCGCGTTATGCGTCCCAGTCCTGGAACGGGGGTGGACGGACCGCCGGGATCGGCCGGATACCGGCCTCGCGTCGCTGTGCGCTCAGTCCAGCAATTCGAGGAAGGTCTCGATCCACTCGGGGTGGTCGGGCCAGGCCTGAGCGGTGACGAGGTTGCCATCGCGGACCACACCGTCGACCCAGGAACACCCGGCGGCCTCGACCTCGGGGCGGACGGCCGGATAGGCGGTCATCTCGTAGCCCTCCAGCACGTCCGCGGCGGCGAGGATCTGTGGGCCGTGACAGATCGCCGCGACCGGCTTGTCGGCGTCGAAGAAGTGCCGGACGGTCTCGATCACCGAGTCGTACCCCCGCAGATACTCGGGAGCACGCCCGCCGGGGACGACGAGCGCGTCGTAGTCGCTCGGATCGATATCGGCCATCGTCGCCGTCAGTTCGAAGTCGTGCCCCCGCTCTTCCAGATAGGTCTGGTCGCCACGGAAGTCGTGGATCGCGGTCTTGACCGTTTCGCCCGCTTCTTTCTCGGGGCAGACCGCGTCTACCTCGTGGCCGACCGCCTGCAGTGCCTGGAAGGGCACCATAATCTCGTAGTCCTCGCCGAAGTCGCCGACGATCATCAGGATCCGTGCCATGTGGTTCGATTCAATCGGTGCATACTTGACATCCTCCCCGCCCTATCTCGGCGCATTCGCGCCTCGATTGAGGACGGGG
>JBDGTN010000111.1:1273-9737 GCA_042216835.1 Halococcoides sp. | reverse complement strand
GACCCGCCGCAGTCGGGACACCCGGTGAGCATCTCGCTCGATCCATCGGGAAACGATCGGCCACAGGAGGTACACAGGTGGGGCATGCGTTCAGTCCGGGATTATTTCCGCGAGACCAGCGCGCTGATCAGCGTTTCGTCCTTGTGGAGCGTCTCGATCTGGTTGGCCGGCCCGATCACCGTCAGTTTCGAGGTGGACTCCCGGCCCATCAGGCGGTCGAGAAAGCTCCGATCGCGGGTCTCCGAGCGTGGATAGGTCTCGATTTCCAGACCGGTGAACTCGTCGGGCGTGATCTCGGTCATCGTCACCTCGATCAGGCGGGACTCCTCGTCGGGGCTGAGTCCGGATTCGAGGATGACGATCTTGCCGTCACGAACCCCGTCGAGGATCGTCCGGATCTTCTCCATCGAGGTGAGGCCGCGCATGCGATCCTCGCTCACCAGGTCGATACGGACGCCGTCCGTGCGTTCGGTGGCTTCTGGAGTCATCCAAAGTACTCCGCAATCTTGTCGTACACTTCGTCCATGTTGTCGCCCTCGAGGGCCGACAGCGGGACGGTCTCGTGCTGGGGGAAGGCATTGCGAATGCGACTGACGGTGGCCGCCTCCAGGTCGATCTTGTTGGCGAAGATCAAGACGGGGAGGTCCTGGCTCTCGATGATCCCGACGAGCATGGTGTTCACCTGCGTGAACGGGTCGTCAGTCGCGTCGAGCACGTAGATCACGCCGTCGACATCCTCGCGGAGCCAGTGCATCGCCTCGGCGACGCCCTCGGTGGCCTCCCGGGAGCGCTCGACGGCCTCGTCCTCCTCGAGATCGTGTTCGAGAAAGTCAGTGTAATCGACCTTGGTCGTCACGCCGGGCGTGTCGACGATGTCGATCTCGACGGTCCCGCCGTCCCGTTCGATTTCGACGTTTTCCTTGCGGTGGGCCCGCCGGGTCTCGTGGGGAATGTGACTCTCCGGACCGACCGCCTCGCCCGTCCAGTCGCGGGCGATCCGGTTGGCCAGCGTCGTCTTCCCGGCGTTGGGCGGGCCGTAGATGCCGATACGTTTGGGCTCCTCGGCCGAAAACAACGTCGAGGCCGCCCTCGATATGCTATCGCGGAGTTCTGTGAACAGTCCCATGGGTGTCCTCCCGCACGTACGGGCGTCTCTCCAGAAAAACGAGGGCCTGCGCACTTAAGTTCCCGTCAGACGCCCGTCGCGCACAGGTCGCACGCGAGCGCACGTGAGTACCAGATAGGAGGTCCCCAGAGATCGACTCGACCGTCCCCCATGGCCCCCAATTGCTCCCCGGATGATCCGTCAGGGTTCGGATCCACACAACGGTTATGACGCTGGCCACCGGTGGAAAGATATGACCGACCACGTGGCCGTGATCGGTGCGTATGGCAGTGCTGGCTCGGCCGTCGCGAGCGAGCTGGCCGACGAAACCATCGAACTGACGCTGATCGACGACGGCGACCCCGGCGGCGGACTGTGCATTCTCCGGGGATGCATGCCCTCGAAAGAAGTCATCTCCGCCGCGGAACACCGGTTCGCCGCCCATCACGACGACCGTCTCGACGGCCCCGTGCCCGATATCGATCTCGAGGAGACGATCGAACGGAAAAACGAGCACACGCTGTCGTGGGCCGGCCATCGCCGGGAGTCGATCGAATCGCTGGCCGACCGCGAGACCGTCACACTGCACCGAGAGCCCGCGCAATTTGTCGACGACCGCACGCTCGAAGTGGGCGATCGGCGGATCGATCCCGACTACGTCGTGATCGCGACCGGATCGGTCGTGCAGCGGCCGCCGATCGAGGGCCTCGATCGAGTCGACGCGTGGACGAGCGCCGACGTGCTCGACGCGGTCTCGCTCCCCGACTCGGCGATCGCACTCGGACTGGGGTATGTCGGCCTGGAACTGGTGCCCTACCTCGCCGAGGCCGGCGTCGACGTGACCGCCGTCGAAGTGCTTCCCGAGTTACTCCCACAGGCCGACCCGCCGTTCGGAGCGGATCTCCTCGAGTATTATCGCGAGGAACTCGACCTGGACCTTCGTCTCGATACGACCGTCGAATCGGTCGCACCGGATCCGGACGGCGTCACCGCCGAACTCGGGGACGGATCGACGCTCGACGCCGAGGAACTCGTCCTCTTTACCGGCCGCCGCCCGGCGATCGATCGGTTGAATCTGGAGGCCACCGCCATCGACCCCGGAGAGGACTGGGTCGAACCGACCCTCCAGACCGCCGCCGACGATCACGTGTTCGTCGCCGGCGACGCCAACGGGTCGCGGCCACTGCTCCACGTCGCCAAAGAGGAGGCCGCCGTCGTCGCCGAGAACATCCGGCGGCACCGGGACGATCGACCGCCGCGCGAACACGAGTCCATCGACCACGAAGTCATGTTTTCCGGGCTGGGCGTGCTCCCCTATGCCCGCGTGGGCCACACCGCCCAGTCGGCCGCCGCGGCCGGGATCGATCACGTGGTCGTCGATCGAGCGGCCTCCGACGACGGCGTATTCGCGGCCAAAGCCGTCCCCGACGGCCGTGCCCGCCTCGTCGTCGGGACCGACGGCACCGTCCTGGGCTACCAGGGCCTGCACTATCACGCCGACGTGATGGCCAAGACCGCCCAGATCGTCGTCGAAACCGGACTCGACGTACGGAGCCTCCCCGACCGGGCCTACCACCCGACCACCCCGGAAATTCTCGACGGTCTCTTCGGGGCGGCCGCCGACCGGATCGACGGGCAATGACGACCTGATTCTCGATCCTGGTATTCGTCTGACGCCGTATATCGGTGCGTCTCCCCCATCCTCCACAGAAAAAATTAGACGCTAAAAACCGAATAAACGCGCCGAAATACGGGGTTATCCGATAATCATCCCCGAGGCCAAGATATCGGCTCGTTATTCTCAAAATCAATTTCCGAAATGGGGCACCAGCACTGAAGTACCTTTCGCACGTATGCGTGATACCCGACAAGTAACGACCGCCTTCGCCCTCCCACCACCATGACAGACACACGCACGCGGGTCAACGACGACGAAACGGAAACGACGACCGAGGAGACCACCGAGCAGCGGTGTCCGGAGTGCGGTGGTCACCTCGCCTCGGTATCGGAACGCGGGGAGACCGTCTGCGAGGAGTGCGGTCTCGTCGTCGAATCGGACGAGATCGACCACGGGCCAGAGTGGCGCGCGTTCGACGCGAAAGAAAAAGACGAGAAGTCCCGCGTCGGCGCGCCGACGACGAAGATGATGCACGACAAGGGGCTCTCGACGAACATCGGCTGGCAGGACAAAGACGCCTACGGCCGGCAGTTGAGTTCGACCCAGCGCGAGAAGATGCAGCGCCTGCGGACCTGGAACGAGCGATTCAGGACGCGTGACTCCAAAGAGCGCAATCTCAAGCAGGCCCTCGGCGAGATCGATCGCATGGCATCGGCACTCGGCCTGCCCGACAACGTCCGCGAGACCGCGAGCGTGATCTATCGACGGAGTCTCGAAGAGGATCTGCTCCCCGGTCGATCGATCGAGGGCGTCGCGACTGCCGCGCTGTACGCCGCCGCTCGCCAGGCCGGTGTCCCCCGGAGCCTCGACGAAATCTCGAACGTGTCGCGAGTCGAGAAGATGGAACTGACCCGGACGTACCGCTATATCGTCCGCGAACTCGAACTCGAGGTTCAGCCCGCCGACCCCGAGAGCTACGTCCCGCGGTTCACCTCGGAGTTGAACCTTTCCGACGACGCCGAACGCCGGGCCAGAGAACTGCTCACTGCCGCCCGGAAAGACGGCCTCCACTCCGGGAAATCGCCGGTCGGCCTGGCCGCCGCGGCGATCTATGCCTCGGCACTGCTCACCAACGAGCGTGTCACCCAGACCGAGGTCTCGGAAGTCGCCAACGTTTCCGAGGTGACGATCCGGAACCGGTACAAGGAGTTGCTCGATGCCGACGACCTGAACCAGCTCGTGTGATCGGCGTCGGAACGAGAGCAGACTGCCTATTCGCGGCTGGCGGACGCCTCAACTGGCCTGTTCGGAGTCTCGGGGCTGATCCGTACTCGCGGGCTCGATTTCGCCGGTGACGTAGCTACCGACGCGAACGCCGATCAGGCTCACGACCACCCCCGCGATGAGGAACAGCGCCAGCCGGACCCGCGGGAGGAACGTGATCGTCTCGGCCCCGATCCCCCAGAGTTCGATCCCCGGGAGTTCGAGTGGCCCGAACACGCCCGCCCGTTCGAGGAAGTACGCCGACACGCCCCGCAGAACGACGCCGACCGCGACGGCGACGAAGGGGAGATTGACCAGGGCCGCGCCGACGCCCTCACCCTGGATCGCCTCGTCGACGATCCGACCGACGCTCGCGGCCAGGACGGCCGCGCCAGCCCAGGGCACTGCCGAATAGACGAAGGCCATCGCGGTGACGACCGCACGATCGGTCGGTGTCGCCGAGACCGCAAGCAAGCCGACGAACACGCCGATGAGAGCGAGGCCACCGGCGACGACGTAGGTGACCAGTGCGACCTGCCCGGCATACAGCGCTTCCTGAAACGCCGAGGAGAGCCGCGTCACCTGATCGTCGAGATTCAGGCCCTTGTACAGCAGGAATGCGCCAACGACGCCCGCGATCGCACCGAGCGCGATCGTCATGCGATCGAAGATGAGCATCAACACCGGGAAGACGACGAGCGCCGCGCCGATGGGGACGAGGACGGTCCGGCGGAGTTCTTCGTCCGCGAGGAACTGCTTGAGCAAGTAGTAGGTCGACTCGATGTCCCGGGCCTGTCGGACGACGACCCGATCGACAGCATCGATCGGGAGGCGACTCTCCACGATCGGAAGCAAGCGCTCGTCCTGGGCGCTATCGACGACGACGACCGCCGAGTCCGGATCGTGGGTTGCGGTCAGCTCGTCCATCTGATCGGCCACCGCCCGGTCGGTGCCGACCTGATCGTCGACCCCGGAGAGGACCGCGACCAGCGGATCACCACCGTCGGCTGCGATCTCGTCGGCGACGCGAAGGCCCTCCAGAAGGCAGTTCACGCGACTGTCCTCGGGATCGACCAGCCCAGCCTCCAGCAAGAGCGATTCGACCGCTGATCGACCGACGACCGGCGCGTCTCGATCGGTCGTCAGCGCCCCCGACCGATCGATGCAGACGACCAGCGTGCTCACAGGTTGAGGCAATCGCGCCGACGATAAAAATCCTCCTGCGATCGGCCTGACCAGCGGACACTCGAACGGGCGGGCGCAGATGACAGGCGACCCGTGGAGTCAGCAACCCCGGTGCCTACAGCAGACCCGTCTTCTGTAGCTTCATCAGATCCTCGGTATCGAGCGTTTCGCCGTCTTTGAACTGCTGATAGATCTCCTCGGCTTCCTCGCGGGCGGCTTCCTGTTCGGCTTCGCGCTGGGACTGCTCTTCCTGTTCTTCTTTCTTGTCGAGTTCGCGCAGGCGCTTCTGGACGCGCACGAAGTCCTCGTGGTGCTGGTCGGCCGCTTCCTGGGCCTCCACGAACTTCTCGTGCATCTCGTCGGCCTCGTCGCGGATGTCGTCGGCCTCGCGATAGGCCTCGATCATCTCGTTGTGGTGTTTCTGGGCCTCGTCGGCGAGTTCGGTCACCTTCTGGTGGTGGTGAGAGGCCTCCGATCGGATCTCTTCGGCGCGCTCTTTGATCTCCTCGACATCCTCGGTGTTGTCGAGTTTTTCCTTGCGCTCGGCGAGTTGCTCGCGCTTGTCCTCGATTTTCTCGATGAGTTCGCGCTCGTCTTCGCTACTGAGGACCTCGGTCTGCTGTTTGAACTCCAGGTCCTCGATCTCGTCTTCGAGGGTTTCGATCGACTTTCCCTCTTCGAGTTCGAGATCTTCCTTTTTCTGATCGACCTCGTCGAACAGCTCGTTGGCCTCGGCGTTGAGTTCGTTGCGCTTCTCTTTGTGTTCTTGAACCTGCTCGTTGAGCTCGTCGCGTTTCTCGCGATGTTCCTGGGCCTCGTCGACCTTCTCGCGAGTCTTGGCGTTGAGGTCGTCCCGATTCGAGGCGCGTTCGCTGGCGAGCTGGTTGAGTTCGTTTCGCCGGTCACGAAGTTTGCCGGCGAGCTTGATCAGTTCGCCTTTCGATTTGTTCTGCAGGTCGTCGTCTGTGATCGTTACGTTCTTGGATTGGTCTATCGATTCTGCCATGATTGAGTCCTCGATGCCTTTCCGCCCTGGCAATTCCGCGACGACAGCAAACGGTCCGACCGCTGGCGAGGGTCTGACTCCACGCGATAAGAGTGCCCGTTCATGCTGGTCGTCGTGCGATGCTGCCGAACGCCAGGAGCGTTCAGGTGACTGAAGATATCGGATAGCGGCTTAAGAATGTTTCGCTCGTCGGCCCGTCTCCCGCGATGGCCGCGACCACCCACCTCGACAGGGGCGGCGTCGATCAGGACAATCTGTACGCGTTCGTGACCGTCCCGTCGGGAAGGTCGAGGACGAGTTCGACCTCCGAACAGTCCTCTGGAATCTCGATCGAGGCGGGCACCGACCGACCGTGGGTGCCGACGGTGACATCGGCCGATCCGGTCTCGGCGCCCGCCGACCACTGGAGATCACCGGACCACGGCTGATCGGCATCGTTCAGGACGACGATATCGGTGGGTCCGGGCGCTGGATCGGCGAGGGTGGGGACCACCGGCTGGAACGAATCGGCCAGCGCGTCGCGAGCGAGTTTCGGATCGCCGTCACCGTCGTAGAGCCCCATTCCGGCCCCGTCGACATCGGCGAGACTGGCGACCGCGAAAAGGCCACAGTTCGACCGGCGAAGCGCCTCGACGACGTACTTGAGCGTCCGGCGCTGGTAGGCCTGAGAGCGTTCGACATCGTCGGAATCGGCGTGGGCCGCGTGGTGGGCGTCGTCGACGGGATCGGGAAACGCCGCGCCGGCCTCTGAGATCGATCCCACCCCGACGGCTCCGACCGTCTCGAACGCCCCGGGATAGCGATCGACGAGCCAGTCGATCGTCCGGGCCTCTCCGAGCGACCAGCCCGGATACACCGCCGTCGCGTCGGGATCGATCCCCGGCGGGCCGACCACCGCCGCGGTCGCCACCTCCTCCGGAAACGCAGCCGTGATCGCGTCGGCCGCCGACCGATCGTGGGACGCGCGCCAGAACCGCCAGCGTGCACGGAGACGACCGAGGAGGCCCCCGAGTGGCCCACTGTCTGTGAGATCGAGCGGTTCGTCGTGGACCGATCCGACCGCGATCGAGGGATGTCGCCGGCGCGTCTTGAACAGGCGGCGAGCGACCGTCCGCCCGCGGTCGACATCCGGGTCGACCGGGCCAGTCAGCGGGAGATCCTGCCAGCAGAGCAGGCCCTCGCGATCGCAGGCCGCGTGCACCGATCGGGGCGGGACGTGCGCCCGTGGTCGGACGATCGTCGCACCGAGTTCCCGTGCCTGGCGCACGTCCTCGGGCGTCGCGTCGTCGAGGACGAGACCGCGACCGCGGACCGTGCGGTCGTTGACCACCAGCCGACCATCCTCGCGACCGATCTCGGCGATGCCGGTCTCGACGGCCGCCTCGGTATCGGCGATCGAGACCCGCACGTGATACCGGTGGGGATCGCCGAGTTCCCAGGGCCACCACCGCACGGGATCGTCGATCGGAACCTCGTGGCTGATGACAGATCGGCGCGTATCGGAGAGATTCACCGCCGCGCGCTCCATCGTCGCGCGGTCGTCGGTGGTCTCGGGCCGGACCGATATCGTCACCCGATCCGATCGATCCGCACTCGAGACGATCGCCGCCGTGACCGCGAGCGTGGCCCGATCACCCTCGACGTGTGGCACGACGCCGACGCGATCGACGAAGGTTGCCGGGCGACGCTCGACGGTGACTCCCCACCGGATCGAGGGCACGTCAGCGGCGGCCGGCGTCCGGGTCGAGGCGTAATTGCCGCCGAAGGCATCACTCGGTCGGGCACACCGGACGACGAGTTCGTTGTCGGCCTCGAGTTCGTCGCCGAGTGCGATCCGGAGCGGTTCGAAGTACACGTCGTGATCGACGAGGTGCTCGCCGTTGAGCCAGACGCTGGTCTCGGCGTAGGCGCCGTCGAGTTCGACGAGAACGTGTTCGTCGGGATCGGATCGGGGGTCCTCGAAAGTCGTCCGGTAGGCGACGGCGTCGGCGTCGACGAACTGCTTCGGCCGGCCCGGGACTGCGACCGGCGTCCACTCCCCTGGCGATGGCTGGCCTGCCCGGTCGGTCACCGCAGCCCGCCACTCGAGATTCATATCCAAGAGCGCGGGTTCCAGGTGGGTAGTTGTTGTGGATTGTTGCCACAGATCGATCCGCTGGCTCCGGGTGGCCTGGTCGATCCTCGCATCGGTGCGTCCGATCGGAGGGGCCGTCAGAACCTGCTTCGACGCGTTCGATCGAAGGGGCCGTCAGAACCTGCTTCGACGCGTCCGATCGAAGGGGCCGTC
>JBDGTN010000111.1:0-1173 GCA_042216835.1 Halococcoides sp. | reverse complement strand
CGATCGAAGGGGCCGTCAGAACCTGCTTCGACGCGTCCGATCGAAGGGGCCGTCCGAAACCCGTTTGCGTGCTCGCCCGCGAGCGGGCGCATGGTCGATCGGCCGTGGGTGGCGCTGTACTCGGGCGGGAAAGATTCGGCGTGGGCCTGTCATCGCGCGCTCGAACGCGGCCTCCCCGTCGAGACGCTCGTGACGGTCCACCCGCCCGAGGACTCCTTTCTGTATCATACGCCAGCGACCGATCTCGTCGGCCTCGCGGCCGCAAGCGCGGGCCTGGAGGCCCGGACGGTCGACGCCAGCGACGCCGCCGGTCTCGACACCACCGATCCGAGTGCCCGGGGCGACGCCGAACTCGCCGCGCTCGAACGCGAGTTGCGAGCGATCGATGCGAGCGCCGCCGACGGACTGGGCGGGGTCACCGTCGGCGCGGTCGCCTCGACCTACCAGGGCGACCGCATCGAGGGCGTCTGTGAGCGCATCGGCTGTGATCTCTATGCCCCGCTCTGGGGCGTCGAACCGCGCGATGCGCTCGAACGGATGATCGGGGCGGGTTTTGCGATCCGGATCGTCCAGATCGCTGCCGACGGTCTCGGCCCCGAGTGGCTCGGTCGTCGGATCGACGAGCGGGCGATCGACGACCTCGCCGCAATCGCCGACAGTCACGGGATCCACCCGATGGGCGAGGGCGGCGGCTACGAGACGCTCGTCACCGACGGCCCGCAGTTCGATCGACCGATCCGGATCGACGCCGAGCCGGTCTGGGAGGGGGATCGGGGCCACCTCCGGATCGACGAGGCGTGGCTGGCCGATCGGTAGGGCGACCGCCAGCGATCCACTCGCGATCGCGGCAGGCGATCAGTCACTTCGCGTTCGATCGGCCCGCGACGGCGGCGGGATCCGCTCCGGTCGATCGGGCGAGGTGGGCATCACACACCGGCGCGGCCGGCCGTCGACGTGGGCGTACTCCTCGGGGCTGTTCGCCAGCGGGTGGGCGGGATTGCGATCGCTATCGAGACGCGCCGCACGGACGCGATCGAACCCGTGGATGCGGGCGCGAATGCCACGCCAGTGGTGGTCGGTCGCACCGGGGCGGACGACCTGCCGCGGCGGGTCGCCCGAGGGCCCACGCGCGGCGAGCACCGCGAGATTCACGTTGCCCGCGAGGTCGTCGTG
>JBDGTN010000012.1:6011-9847 GCA_042216835.1 Halococcoides sp. | reverse complement strand
GAGGTGTGCCACACTCACGAGCGTTCGTTCCCGTCCTCGCCCAGGATCGCTCCGACGTCGTCGGGCAGCTCCGAGGCGATCAGGCCCCGGCCCGAGCGCTCGGCCGCCCGGTCGCCCGCCCGGCCGACCAGCCACGCGCCCAGGCCGGCGGCGACCATCGGGGGCTGGACGGCGAGCAAGGCCCCGACCGTGCCCGCGAGCACGTCGCCCGTCCCGCCGACGGTCATGCCCGCGTTGCCGGTGTGGTTCACGCGGACACGCTCGCCGTTCGAGATCACGTCGCGTGGCCCCTTCAGCAGGACCGTCGCGTCGTGATCGCGAGCGGCCGTGGCGACGGCATCGGCGACGGGATCGGCGTGGTCGCTCTCGATCGGGCCGGCGACGCGCTCGAACTCCCCGCGGTGGGGCGTCAGGACCAGGTCGGCGTCGGTGTCGGCCGCCGCGGCGGCGTCGATGGCCTCGGCGTCGGCGACCGCCCGGCCCGACCAGCGCGCGAGCAGGGCGCGGACGGCCTCGCGCGATCGCTCGGCCTCGCCCAGCCCCGGGCCGATCACGAGCGCGTCCTGGTCGGCGGCCGCCGCGGCGAGGCGATCGACGTGGGCTGGCTCGATCCGGTCGCCCGACAGGCTGCGGACGATCAGATCGGGGGCGTACCCCTGGATCGCGTCGGCGACGGACTCGGGGGCGATTACCCGGATGAGATCCGCGCCGGCGCGAAGCGCCGCCAGCCCCGCCAGCGCGGGCGCTCCGGCGTAGGGCCCGCCGCCGACGACGAGGATCCGCCCACCTGCGCCCTTGTGGCTGTCCGCCGGGCGGTCGAGTCGCTGCAGGTCGCCCGGTCCGACCGCGCGCTCGGCGTCGGCCGGCACACCGATGTCGGCGACCGTCACGGGCGCGTCGAGGGCGTCCAGTCCGGGCTTCGGCCGGTGAAAGGTCACGACCCGATCGGGCTCGATCGTTCCGGGCGCACAGTCGCCGGTCGCGGCGTCCAGTCCCGAGGGCACGTCCGCGGCGATCACCGTCGCGTCGCTCGCATCGATCGCGTCGGCCGCGCTCGCGACTGGCTCGCGCAACTCGCCCGCGATGCCGGTCCCGAGCATCGCGTCGACGATCAGGTCGGGATCGCCGAGGTCGAGATCACCCGAATCGCCGACGGCCTGCCGCTCGACGCTCGCTCCCGCGAGTGCGTCCCAGTTGGCCCGCGCAATGTCGGTCCCGATCGACCCGGGGCGGCCCAGCAGGTGGACCGCGACATCCAGATCGTCCAGAAATCGCGCCGCGACGAGTGCGTCGCCGCCGTTGTTGCCCCGGCCGGCCACGATCGCGATCCGATCGTCGGGAACGGCCGCTTCGCGGACCGCTCGCGCGAGTGCGTGCCCGCTCGACTCCATCAACTCTCGCTGGGCGACGCCCAGCGCCGCGGTGTTCGCGTCGACGACCGCAATATCCTCGCCCGTGAGGGTGTCGCCGAACCCCCAGGTCCACGCGCTCATCGTCGGATCTCGAAGCCGTCCAGGCCCTCCGGCGACTCGTCGTGGCGCTCGACCGATTCGACGCGTGCGCGATCGGGACCCTCATGGCAGAACGCGACCATCGCCTCGACGGCGTCGGGATCGCCCTCGAAGACCGCCTCGACGCGGCCATCCGAGAGATTTCGCACCCAGCCGTCGACGCCGTGCTCGTCGGCGCGGTCGCGCGTACTCGCCCTGAAGAACACGCCCTGGACGCGACCGGAAACGTACACGTGCGCTCGCCGTCGCTCGCTCATAGTCGGGGCTGGGGCGGGCACTGCCTAATATGTCCCGCCCTCTGGGGCCACACTCGGGGCGTCGGAGGCCCGTTCTCGGAGCGATCGGGGTGGCCCGACCGGATCAATCCGCCGCCGCGGCCTCGGCCGTCCGGAGGTGATAGAACAGGTAGGTCTGGACGTACCCCGCATCCGGGCCAAGCCGCTCCCGCAGCGCCCGACTCGTCGCGGCGTACGAATCCCGGTCGCAGTCGGGGAAGCGCTCGGCGATCGCCGTCTGGATCCACGTATCGAGCGGGACGCTTTCGTCAAAGCCCAGCGCGAACAGGCAGACGCAGTCGGCGACCTTCTCGCCGACGCCCACGAAGCGAGTGAGCCACTCGCGGGCATCCTCGTAGGCCATCCCCGCCGCCGTCCGGGGATGGGCCGCTCCGTCGGCGATCATGCGCGCGGTATCGACGACGTAGGGAGCGCGATAGCCAAGCCCCAGATCGCGCAGGCGGTCTTCGCCTGCCGCAGCCAGTGTCTCGGGTGTCGGGAAGGCGTGAAAGGTATCGCCGTCGAAGACGACCGGATCGCCGATCTCGCGGCGCAGGCGCGTGACCATGCCGTGGATGCGCGAGACGCGCATCTGCGTCGAGCAGATGAACGCGATCAGCGTCGGATACGCCGGATCGTCGATCAGTCGCAGACCGCGGTGGGCGTCGAACGCCGCCGCGATAACCGACTCGTCGGGCGCGCGCTCGGCAATCGCGTCGAGGTCGTCGTCGAGACGAAGCCGTTCGCGAACGATATCGGCGGCAGGCGCATTCGCCCGCCAGTCCAGCCCGCCCGCTGGTCGCTCGCGCACCCGAAGAACACGGGGGTCGCCCCCGCGCCACTCGACGGTGGTGTACCACTGGCTGCCGTCGGGATCGCCCGCATATCCGTCGCCGTCCGCGCGCGTCCAGAGATAGGACTGCCCACTTTCGAGGGTGAGTCCAAGATCGATCCCGCCCGGGATCGTCGCGGGATCGATCCGACCGGTGTGCATGGACCCGCCACGGTTCAGATCGTCATGTGCGTTTCGAGTGCCACACTGGGCGGGCGAACCTTCTTGTCGGAGGCCCGAATAGCGTCAGACATGAACTGTCGAGTTGTCGTCGAGGCCGCTGTGCCGGTCTACGACGTGGAAACGCCAGACGAGGCGGTCCGGATCGCCATCTCGAAAACCGGCGAGATGCTCAATCCGGATCTCAACTACGTCGAGATCGATATGGGGGAACGATCGTGTCCGCACTGTGGCGACACTCTCGATCCGGCCTTCATCGCTGCCGACGAGAGCCTCGTCGCGCTCGAACTCGAGATGACGGTGTTCAACGTCGAGCGCGACGAACACGCCGCCCGGATCGCGCGCAAGGAGATCGGCCAGCGCCTCGAAAACATTCCCCTGGAGGTCCTCGAAATCGAGGAGATTGACGAAGACGGCGATGACGAGACTGCAGACGAGGCGGAGACGACTGACGACGAGGCCGCCGACGAGACCGACGACGCGCCCGCGAGCGAGAGCGGCGAGGCGTCCTCGGGCCGCGACGGCGAGACCGACGGCGAGGACGACGTGCTGCCCGAGTTCGAGGAACTCATCGACGACTAGCGCACCAGGCCCCACAGGCGGAGTCGTGCGTGCAGCCGATTTCTGACCGTTTGATCCGGCGAGCCGCGGGCTCGTGTATTCGGATACACCGCGAGGGCGCCGACCCCACCCACCCCAATGCGTGGGAGCTCTGGCCCGCCGCGCGATCAGTCGGCTGTCGCCGAGACAGCCTCGGTCGATGCAGAGCGCATCTCGTCGGTAATCCCGCCAGCCAGCGCGAAGACCGCTCGCTTGTGATCGGTCTTCGATTTGTGAATCGAGGTCGGTCGGACGCCCAGTTCCGTATATCGGTCGTGGTCGACGGTCTCGCCGGTGGTGTGTTCGTAGTGGTCCTGTACCTGCGCGAGCAGGCCGTGAAGGTGAATGAGCTCCTGTTTCTTCATGGGCACTCGCCGATAACGACTCGATGGTTATAGTGTTATCCCGGCATTGGTTACCATGATTCACCGCTGAGCC
>JBDGTN010000012.1:0-5911 GCA_042216835.1 Halococcoides sp. | reverse complement strand
CGGGATGGATCGACGGGAACGCTGAAGTTAGCGCCCGGTGTGGTCGTACGCATGCGGGCGAAATCCGAGCATCGCGATCGGCCGACCGACGAGGTAGTGGTGCTCGACGCTCTCGCCGAACGGGCCGAAGAGGGCATGACGGTGTTCGAACTCCGGTCCAGCGTTGATCTCTCGATCGACGACATCGAAAGCGTGCTCGCAGCACTCGACCGGGACGAACTGGTCACCGTCGAGACGGGCGGTGAGCGAACGGTCATCCGCGCTCGAGAGCACGCAATCGGGCCCGATGAGCCTGACGAGCCGTCGGTGCTGGATCGCCTCCGCGAGTGGGTGTTCGGGTGATCGTTCCTCCCGCCCCATCCCGGCAATATTTCCCTCAAAGAGACGATCATTTTTCCCGACCACTATCTTAGTATTTTGACTTCAGTAAGGGGCTGTCCCCCGATTTTGAAGTCCTAACCCGCTTCGACCGATCGATCTCGATTCCGAATCGCTTTTGAGATTGTGATAGGAAAATTCATCTATGAGTGAGGGTGGCGGTTGGGCGACCAGAATCGGATTCATCCTCGCGGCAGTTGGATCGGCAATCGGCCTGGGCAACATCTGGCGGTTCCCGTACCAGGTACACGCCAACGGCGGCGGAGCGTTTCTGATACCGTACTTCGCCGCACTCATCCTGGCGGGGATCCCGGTGTATCGTGGAGATCTGGCTCGGCAGTGAGACCGGACTCACGACGCCGCTGGCGATCCGCGAAAAGTTCACAGAGAGCGAGTTCCTCGGGTGGTGGGCGGTCCTGAACGGCTTCATCGTCAACGCCTACTACGTCGTCATCCTGGGATGGTCGGCGGCCTTCATCGTGTTCGCGATCACGAACGGCTTCGACCTTGCCACCGGGAATTTCTTCACACCGGGAATTTCTTCACCAACTTCGAGGCCTTCCTCACGTCGTGGTACCCCGTCGCTGGTGTGGTCGCGATCTGGGCCGTGAACTACGTGATCCTCCAGTTAGGCATCGAGGACGGCCTCGAGCGGGCGAACAAACTGTTCGTGCCCTTTATCTGGGTGCTCGTCATCCTGCTCGCGATTCGTGGGATCATGCTCCCCACCGGCCTGGTGGGCCTGGAATTTCATCTCACGCCGGACTTCGGGACGCTGACCGACCCGAGCATCTGGATCAGCGCCTTCGGGCAGATCTACTTCACACTCAGCGTCGCGCTGGGCATCATGATCACCTACGCGTCCTACCAGCCAGAGGGGCAGGACATCACCAACAACGCCTTCATCATCGCCTTCGCGAACTGTGGGTTTGCCTTCCTCGCCGGGTTTGCGATCTTCCCGTATCTGCTCGCCGCCGACGCTTCGGCGGCCGAAAGCATCGGACTCGCCTTCGTCGTGCTTCCGAAGGCGTTCCAGACGATTCCGTTCACGCCGATCGTCGGCGCGCTCTTTTTCCTCCTGCTGACGTTCGCGGGACTGTCCTCGTCACTCTCACTCGCGGAGGCCCAGGTCGGGCCGCTCCGGCAGAAACTCGACCTCGGTCGGACGACGACGGTCAACGCCGTGGCGCTGGCGGGCGTCCTCCTGCGTCTCGTGATCGCGGCCGAGGGCCCACTCGGCCTGCTCGGCGCGGGCGATGGACTCGGAAAATCGCTTCAGTTATTGACGATCTTCGATACGTCGAGTGCGACCTACACCCTGCCGATGATCGCGCTGGGCGAGACGCTGATCTTCGGGTGGGTGTACGGCGTCGGTACGTTTGACGGTGGCCAGCGGATTGCGAAGGCGGCCAACGCCGTGAGCGATTTCTCGATTCCGCCGACTGTGTACGCCGTGGTCCTCCAGATCGTCGTGCCGGCGGCGCTGGGATATACGATCCTCTCGAAGATCGTCGTCGACGGACAGAGCGGCCTCATCGCGCCACTGGTGATCGTCGTCTCCGCAGCAGTCGCCTCCGCTGTCACGCAGCGCTCCGAGTCCGTCGCCCGGAATGGAGGTGAGGGTGCATGACCGCGATCAACCCAAGCGCGCTCGCGATGGCCGTCTTCGGCGGCCTGTTCCTGTTCGGCGTCCTCGCCGGACTGGTGGTCGTCCCGATCATCTATTCGTTTGGCTCGATCGCGGCGGGCACGGGCGGCCCGGGCGTGATCTTCGTCAGTCTCGCGAAGGCGTTCAGCCAGTTGCCGTTCGGACGCGTCCTCGGGGCGATCTTCTATCTCGTGCTCGCGCTGGCGGCGCTGTCGAGTGCAATCAGTATCATGGAGGTGCTCGTCGCCTATCTCGTCGACGAACACGCGATCGCCCGCGAGCGGGCGACGATCGGCGTCACGCTCCTCTTCGCGGCGACCGGGACGGTCTGTGCGCTCAGCCGCGACGTGTTCGGGCTGTTCGCGGACAACCTCGCGAACCTCGGTCTCGCGAGCGGACTCCTGGCCTTCCTGCTCTTTGCGGTGTGGATCCTCCGGGAGGAGGCGGTCGACGAACTCCGCCTCGGCGGCGGGACCGTCACCGACGCACTCGCGCGCCCGTGGGCCGTTCTGATCGCGACGGTGCTCCCGGTCTTTCTGGTCTTTACGATCCTCGGTGGCCTCCCCGGCGCACTCCGGACGCTCGCCGAGTTGCTCGGGACGGTCCCAGCGTGGGGGTATGTCGCCGGCGCGATCGTCGTGATCGGTTTCGCTCACGCGCTGGTCTTCCGCGAGGAGATCGCGGCGCTCGCCGGGTGATCGGTCCCGAACCACTCTTGAGGGCCCGACCCCTCGTATCGCCCGAATGGACGAGCGAACGCGGGCGTACCTTCGCGGTCGGTTCGGCGACCACTACCGCCGGACGGCGATCGATCCACCGCCCAGCGCCGACGCTCGCGAGTGGGCCTATATGCCGTTTCGCGAGGGCGGACCCCGGATGGTCCGCCATCGCACGCTGCTCGATCTGGGCGAACTCGATGACTTTCTCGCGCGCGAGCGCCCTCGCCACGTCTACTTCTCGGCGGGCCGGTACGACGACCCCGGCGCGAACAGCATGGAGGCGAAGGGCTGGCGCGGGTCGGATCTCGTCTTCGATCTGGACGCCGATCACCTCCCCGGGGTCGACCCCGCCGAAACAGCCTACGCCGACATGCTCGCGGCCTGCAAGGAGGCCCTGCTGGATCTGCTCGACTTTCTCGATCGGGACTTCGGGTTCGAGAACTGCTCGATCGTCTTTTCGGGCAATCGCGGCTATCACGTCCACGTTCGGGACGATTCGGTCCAGGGCCTCGACAGTCAGTCCCGTCGCGAAATCGTCGATTACGTCCGCGGGACGGGCCTCGATCCCGAGGCGGTCATCCGCGAGGAAGCCGTCGGCGGATCGGCCGGCCGGGAGACGCCGGCCGACAAGCGGACGCTCCCGACCGACGGCGGGTGGGGGCGGCGCGCTCACGAGCACCTCCTTGAGGTGGTCGAATCGCTGGCGGCGGCCGACGAGGACGACGCGATCGACCGACTCGAATCCTACGAGGGCATCGGCGAGACCCGCGCCGCGGCGGCCCATCGAGCGATCGTCGAGAACGGCGACGCGATCCGTGCGGGCAACGTCGACGTTCACCCCGCGTTCACCCAGTTCGCCAAGCGCGTCATCGAGGAGGCGATCGACGAGGAGATGGCCCCGATCGACGAACCCGTGACGACCGACGTGAATCGGCTGATTCGACTGCCGGGGAGTCTCCACGGCGGGAGCGGCCTCGAGGTCGTCGCGCTCGATCGGTCGGCGGTGGAGGCGTTCGATCCGCTGGTCGACGCCGTGCCCGAGACCTTCCGCGGGCGCGAGATTGCGGTCGCGGTCGACGACGAGACCCGGATCGACCTCGACGGCGATAGCTTTACACTCGACGGGGGCGTCAGTCGCGTTCCGGAGCCGGTGGGCGTGTCGCTGATGGCGCGCGGCGACGCCCGAAAAGCACCCGAATAACATGGATCTCGACACGCTCCAGTCGGTCCAGAGCCGCGAACGACAGACCGACAGCGTCCAGTCCCTCCAGAGCGACTTTTACGAGTCCGCGGCCGAGTTCGTCGCCGAGTTGCGCGACCGCCGCGAGCGCGCCGCCGAGGTCGCCGACGATCCCTTCGCCGATCCCGAGGTGTCGCGGCTGACCGACGACATCGAGACCGCCGAACAGACCGTCGAGGCGATCTACGAGCGCCGGGTCGGCAAGATCGTCAAGATGGCCTCGCTCGCCGCGGCGGACATGGCCGTCGACGACGAGGGCCTGACCGACGAGGAGCGCGATCTCTTCGAGACGCTGGTCGCGGCGATCGAGTCCAACCGCGGGCGCGTGATGGACGTGCTCGAGTCGGGCGGATCGGCCGGTGACACGCCCGACGCGGGGACGGACGACGCCGCGAGCGACGACGGGGGCGTCTCCGCCGCGGCGGCGATGGGCGATACGTCACCGGCCGAATCCAACAGGCCAGGCGCGGACGCCTCCGAGGACCGGCCGATACCGCCCGACGAGCCGCCAACGGGCACCGACACCCCGTCGTCGGACGACCCATCGACCGGAGAATCGAACGAGACGCCACCGACCGATTCGATCGGAGCCGCCGCCCCCGCGACACCGAGCGCCGAACCGGAGTCGGCGACCACCGACACGGGCGACGAGACCCCCGGGAGCGAGGACGAACCGCCAGATCCCGCCGCCGACGGCGGTCAGATCGCCCGCCGGACGGTCCAGATTACCGACGATGTGGGCGAGATCTTCGGCGTCGACGACCGCACCTACGACCTCGGGACGGGTGACGTGGTGACGCTTCCCGAACCGAACGCCGACGTGCTTCTCGACGGCGACGAGGCCGACCCGATCGACTAATCGAGGAGCCGTTCGACCGCCGCCTCGTAGATGTCGGCCGCGCGATCGAGCGCGTCGCGCTCGACGTACTCCCGATCGGCGTGGGCGACTGGTCCCTCGGCATCGGCGAGGACACCCGGCCCGACGATTGCCGTGGGCACGCGATCCGCGAACAGCGACGCCTCGGTCGCCGCGCCAAAGGCCCGGGGCGGGCCCGCACCGGCCGCCTGGAGCGCCTCCACGACGGGGGCATCCTCGGCGGTCCGGAACGCCCCGAGATGGGGCGCTTCGCGCTCGGCGAGTGCGACCGCGACCGACGCCTCGTGATCGGCCACATCGAGGGCCGCCCCGAGATGGTCCGCGAGTGCCGCGCGAAACTCCTCGGGCGTCTCGGGCGGGACGGGCCGGCGATCGAACGTGATCGTACAGGTTTCGGGCACGCGATTCGGTGCGGTCCCGCCCGCGATCTGGGTCGCCGTCAGCGACGGTCCGCCGAGACGGTCGTCCGGGGCGGGGCCACGCTCGGCATCGAACCGATCGATCGCCTCGAGGACCGGCCCCGCCGCGCTGACCGCGTTGATCCCGTCGGTGCCCGCGGCGTGAGCACTTGCGCCGGTGAGCGTGATCGTGCCCTCGAACTGCCCGCGCGCACCGACGCACACGTCGAGCCCCGTGGGTTCGCCGACGATCGCGTGATCGAAATCGAGCGTCTCCGCGAGGTGGGCCGCGCCGCGCTGGGTGGTCTCCTCGTCGGGCGTGACGGCGAGTGTCAGCCGGCCGTCGTCGATCGTCGCGGCGTCGAACGCCCGGACCATCGCCGCGAGCGGTCCCTTCGCGTCGCAGGCCCCCCGCCCGTAGATCCGGTCGCCGTCGCGGCGGTACGGGCGGTGGGGCGGGACGGTGTCGAGGTGCGTATTGAGCAGGAGGTGATCGCCGTCGCCGGCCGACCGCTCGGCGCGGACGGTTCCCGAGTCATCGATTCGGGCGTCGTGGCCCGCCGCCGCGAGCGTCTCGACGAGGAGATCGCGCATGGCCTCGACCGTGTCGTGGGAGGGCGTCTCGACGGCCTCGCGGTGAAAGGCGTGGAG
>JBDGTN010000075.1:7281-9898 GCA_042216835.1 Halococcoides sp. | reverse complement strand
ACGCATCGACCGGCACCTACACGTCCACCGGCACCTCGACGCCGCGCTCGCGACACAGCGCCGCGAACTCGCCCGGATCGAGGGTTGGCACGCCATGTTCGTCGGCAGCCTCGCGCTTGCGCTGGCCGGGATCCTCGCCGACGACGAGGTAGTCGGTGTTCGAGGACACGCTTCCGGTCGCCCGCCCACCCGCAGACTCGACGACCGACTCGACCTCGGATCGCGACGCGCCCGAAAGCGATCCCGTGAAGACGAACGTTTGGCCCTCGAAGGCATCACCGGTCGCGTCCGGCGGTTGTGGATCGACGTGATCGAGCAGGCGATCGAGCGTGTCGGCCGTGGCGTCGGTCTGGAAGAAGGTTACGATCGAGTCGGCGACCTCGGGGCCGATATCGGGAACGGCTTCGAGAGCTTTTTTATCGCCCGATTCGGCGGTCTCGCGGAGGGCGTCGATCGTCTCGAACTCGTGGGCGAGATTGCGCGCGGTCGTCGGGCCCACGTCGGGGATCGTCAGCCCGGCGAGAAAGGCAGCGAGCGGTGGCTCCTGGCTGGCCTGGATCTCCCTGACGAGATTCCCGGCACTCTGTTGTCCCCAGCCCTCCAGGGTGGTCAACTCGAACGGTGACAGCTCGTACAGATCGGGTAGCGACTCGATCAGGCCCGCCTCGAGCAACTGGGTGACCGACTCCTCGCCCAGCCCCTCGATATCCAGCCCCTCGCGGCTGCCGTAGTGGACGATCGCCTCCTCGAGCTGGGCCTCACAGGCCAGCCCTGCCGGGCAAAAGGCCAGCGGGCCGTCCCGTTCGATCGGCGTGCCACAGACCGGGCAGGTGTCGGGAAATTCGAAGTGGCCGTCGCTCGCCGAATCGGTGACTTCCTCGACGGAGGGGATCACGTCGCCCGCCCGTAGCACCTCGACCTCGTCGCCGACCGCGACGCCGAGCGATTCGATCTCGCTGGGGTTGTGCAGGGTTGCTCGCGAGACCGTCACGCCCGAGACGGCGACCGGATCGAGCAGGGCGACGGGCGTCAGCCGACCGGTCCGGCCGACCTGGACGACGATGTCACGGACGCGCGTGCGCTCGGTCCGGGCGGGGAACTTGTAGGCAAACGCCCAGCGCGGCGCACGAGCGGTGGTCCCGAGGCGATCGCACGCGTCCAGATCGTCGACCGTGATGACGACGCCATCGATTTCGTATGGGAGTGCGTCGCGCTCGTCGAGCAACTCGTCTCGATACTCGATGGCCGCGTCGATCGAGTCGACGACGGTCCAGCGATCCGAGACGCGCAATCCCCACTCGGGGAGGCGTTCGTGAACGTCGCTGTGGGTCTCGAACTCGACGCTCGCGTCCAGCACATCGAAAAAGAAGACATCGAGCGGGCGCTCGGCGACGACGCTCGGATCGAGTTGGCGGATCGTTCCCGCAGTGGCGTTGCGGGGATTGGCAAACGGCTCCTCGCCGCGATCGATGCGCTCGCGGTTGTGGTCGTGAAACCCGTCGAGTGGCATGTAGAGTTCGCCCCGGACGGCCAGGTGCTCGGGGTGATCGCCACGCAACTGCTGGGGGACCGATCCAACCGTGCGGACGTTCGCGGTCACGTCGTCGCCCGCCTCGCCGTCGCCACGGGTCACTGCGCGGTCGAGGCGGCCGTCCTCGTAGACCACCTCGATCGAGATGCCGTCGAATTTCGGCTCGCAGAGGTACGAGACGCTCGCGCCGTCCAGACCGCGCCGGACGCGATCGGCGAATTCCCGCACCTCGCTCGCCTCGCCCGACTGGTCGATCGAGCGCATCGGCGCGACGTGGTCGACGGTCTCCAGTTCATCGATCGGGTCGCCACCGACGCGCCGGGTGGGACTGTCCGCCCGATCGAGATCGAACGTCGATTCGAGGTCCTCCAGTCGGGCGAAGAGGCGATCGTAGGTCCGATCGGCGATGACGGGATCGCTTTCGACGTAGTAGCGATGGTCGTGATACCGGATGGCCTCGCGCAACTCGGCGGCCTGCTCCCGGGCCGCTTCGGCCGAGAGGTCCGCGACGGGGTCGAACTCCGTCGGGGGATCATCGACGAATCGGTTCTCCGGCGGTTGATCGGTCATTGGCGATTCTCGCGCGCGCTCGCCCTTTGATCCGTTGGTGCGGACCGGTCGTCTGACGGGTCGGCTGGTGCGGGCCTCCCGCCGGATCGAGATCCCACGACCGGAATCGTCTCGGCGATCGCGAAGTCGAATCGGTCGGTGCGGAGCAAACAGATCGCGAACAGACCTGCGCCGGCAACGGCGATCCAGTTGCCGAACCAGGCGTTGATCGCGCCCCCACAGAATGACGAAGCTCACCAGGTCGTCGAGCATGAATCCCGTCGAGTTCAGTCGGTCGAGCAGGCCCGACCGGGGAATGGCCAGGTCGATGGCGACGACGCCGACGGTTGCGCTCAACATCCAGCCCGCGTAGTTCGAGAGCGGGACGCCATAGAGCGAGGTTTCGACGAGTCGACCCCAGAGGCCGCCGGAGACGGTCGGCTCGTACGACCAGAAGCCCAGCGCGACCGCCCCGGGATCGAGGACGAAATCCATCGCCAGGACCGTCCCGATCACGACCGGGAGGCGAATCCACGC
>JBDGTN010000075.1:2867-7181 GCA_042216835.1 Halococcoides sp. | reverse complement strand
CCGATCACGACCGGGAGGCGAATCCACGCCCGGCCGGCCCGATCGCCGAGCAAGAGGACCGCCAGCAGATAGGCGTTCACCACCAGCGTGACGAAAAAGATCGGGAGTGCAGCGGGGACGGTCCCCGCGAGCATCGGCCCCAGGTCGATGCCATACTCGAAATGGCCGTAGGGCAGTCCAGTCAGGACGCCGACGAACTCGATAGCATAGGTGTAAGCGGTGAGCGCGCCGATGGCGACCGCCCCACGCCGGTCGAGGAGTGGGGCGAGACCGGCGATCAGCGGCAGGCGCATGACGGCCGTGCCGGCGACGAGCAGCCAGGGATTGAATTCGAGGGCGGGATGGACCGCCTCCAGCCAGCCCTCCGCGCTGGCGAGCAATATGACGGCCCCGACGGCGGGAAACGTGATGGCGATGGTGAACCGGTTGTCCGCGACGACCGCGTCGAGACGGGATTCGACGCGGCGACGGTCGATCATGGCCGCCGTTCGGGCGGGCCCCTCTCGATCGTTTCGACCGTGGGCGCGGTCACAGATCAGGCGCTCCCGGCCAGTCCGGCGATGGCGCCGAGAAGTCCCCGGGCGTCGCTCACGAGGCCCCAGACCGCACCGATCGTCAACGTTGCGCCGACGACGGCGTTGAGCGCCGGGAACCACCAGTAGGCGCGCTCGACCGGCACGTGGGCCATGACGACCTCACTCGCGACGACGAGACCGTCGCACCTGCCGGCGAGACGACGATCGAAGCGGGTGATGTCGTGACGATTCACTCCCGATCGGGGCTCGACAGGGCGGCACTCGACCCGTTCACGGACGCCCGAGGGAGTCCAGCCGCCGGGCTCAGAGGTCGGCCACGTCTTCGATCGCTTCGGTCAACGCCTCGATGCTCTCGACGGTGTGTTCGCCCATGTGGCCGATCCGGAACGTCTCCTCGCCGAGCGCCGACCCGTAGCCGTTCGAGAAGACCATATCGTACTCCTCGGAGACGGTCTCGATAGTTGCCGCCACGTCGATACCCTGGGTGTTCTCGATGCAGGTGACCGTCTGGGAGCGATATCCCTCTTCGGCGAACAGATCGAAGTGCTCGCGCGCCCACTCGTGGACGTACTCGGTCATCTCCCGGTGGCGCTGGTCGCGAGCGTCGTGGCCCTCGTCGAGCATGTACTTCATCTGCTCGCGATAGGCCAGCATGACCGGGATCGCGGGCGTCGAGTGGGTCTGGCCCTTCCGGTCGTAATAGTCGAGACAGCGCTGGAAGCCACCGTACCACGACGCCGAATCGCTGTCGAGTTCGCGCTCGTAGGCCGCGTCGCTGACCACACAGACCGCCAGTCCGGGCGGCATCGCGAAGGCCTTCTGGACGGAAGTGAAGATCACGTCGATGTCGTGGTCGTCGATGTCGACGTAATCGCCACCGAGTGCCGACACCGCGTCGACGACGAAGTACGTATCGGGGTAGTCGGCGATCACGTCCCCGATTTCCTCGATCGGATTGCGCACGCCCGTCGAGGACTCGTTCATCACGCACGTGACGGCGTCGTAGGTGGTATCGCTGCGTTCGAGCACCTCGCGAACGTCCTCGGGTTTGACCGCTTTGCCCCACTCGTATTCGAGGGTATCGACCGACTTCCCGAGGCGGCGGGCGACGTTGGCCTGGCGCTCGCTGAAACTCCCGCAGGTCGTCACGAGCACGTCCTCGTCGACGAGATTTAAGAGTGCGCTCTCCATGAACTGGGTCCCGGAGGCCGTGAGGACGATCACCTCGTGATCGGTGTCGAGGAAGTCCTTGGTGTCCTCGACGATCGTCGTGTAGAGGTCGGTCATGCGGTCCATCCGGTGGCCGAACATCGGCTGAGCCATCGCGTCGATGACCTCCTCGCGCACCTCGGTCGGGCCCGGGATGTAGAGCGTCTTCTCGGGGTAATCGCCGGTGTACTCCTGTCCGTGTGGCCGCTCTCCCATGTCCCGACGCTCGGGGGCCGGTGGCATTGGCGTTTTGATTCGGCCGCCGATCGGGTGGTGGCCCAGAGAAGTCGGCATCGTTTTCCGGTGGTCGCCCCCAGCCCCGGCAATGCCCGCATTCGATCGGTCCGACCCCGACGACGCCCGAATCGTCGATCGCACGCCTCGAACGATCGGCTGGCAGGCCCACCCCACGGAGACCGGTCGGCGGACGAGTCACGCGCTCAGTGGGCCCGAGGGCGTCTGGATCCTCGACCCGCTCGACGCGCCGGGAGTGGACGAGGCAATCGAATCGCTCGGTCCGGTCGTCGGCGTCGCAGTCTGTTCGAACATGCACTCTCGGGACGCCGCAACCGTCGCCGAGCGGTACGACGTGCCGGTGACCGTCCCCGCGTGGCTGGACCTCACCGCCGACCTCGACGCGCCGATCGAGCGGGTCGACGACCGGATCGGGCCGTGGCCGGTCGTCCGCGTGCCCGTTCCCGGGTGGGACGAGGCCATCGTTATTGCCGACGACGGTTCGACGCTCTACGTACCAGACGTGCTGGGGACCGCGCCGATCTATCCGGTCGGCCCCGAGCGAATTGGCCTCTACCCGTTCGCCCGCCTCCGCCCGCCCCAGTCGGCGTTCGAGGATTTGACTCCCGATCGGATCCTCGTGGGGCACGGCACGTCGATCACCGATGACGCGAGCGACGCCCTGGAGACGGCGTTCGACGGGGCGCGCCGTCGACTCCCGCGGGCAATCGCCGAGAATGGCCTCACGCACGCCCGGTTGCTGGCCAGCGTGATCGCCGACCGCTGACCGCGGCGATCGGACCGACGGCGATGTCGACCCGGCGATCCCCCAAAGCTACACGGCCACCGCCGCCGATCGCCCGCCATGGACCCGACCGACCCCGACACGGTTCGAGCACGACTCACTCGCGTGCTGGCGTGTTATCGACCCGATCGCACGGCCTGCGAGCACGGCGGCTTTCAGGCCGCAGTCCACCCCGAGACCGGCGAGCGCTACGACGACCGCCACCACCTCGTCGCGTCGGCGCGCTTTCTCGCGAATTATAGCGTCGGTGCGCGACTCGACGGGCCCGGCTGGTGTCGGTCGGCGGCCGCCAGCGCCGCCGACTTCCTGCGCTCGGCCCATCGCGATGCCAGCGGCGGGTACGACTGGTTGATCGGCCCCGACGGCGATACGATCGAAACGCGGCGGGTCTGTTATGGCCACGCGTTCGTTCTGCTCGCGTACGCACGCGGCGTCGAGATCGGACTCGACCTCGCCGAGGACCTCCAGGCGGTCGCCGACCTCCTGATCGATCAGTTCTTCGAGCCCGAATACGACCTCTTCGCCAGCGAATTCGACGCCACCTTCGAGGAGGGATCGGCATATCGCGGTCAGAACGCGAACATGCACGCCTGCGAGGCCTTTCTCGCGGCCCACCGCGCGACCCAGAATCGCGACCACCTCGATCGGTCGCTCGCGATCGCCCGGGCACTGACCGTCGAGCGCGCGACCGACGCGGAGGCGGCGGAGGTACCGCTGATCTGGGAGCACTACGATCGCAACTGGACGCCCGATTTCGAGTACAATCGCGACCAGCCCCGCGATCAGTTCCGGCCGTGGGGCTTCCAGCCCGGCCATCACCTCGAATGGGCGAAACTCCTCGCCCAGATCGATCGTCGGCTGGAACGAGTCGCCCCCGATCACGAGGCGCGGGACTGGCTGGTCGATCGCGCGATCGAGGTGTTCGACGCCGCCCTCGATCTGGGCTGGGACGACCGGCTCGGTGGCCTGGCCTACACGGTCGCGCCCGACGGCGATCCCGTGGTCGAGGACACATACGGCTGGGCAATCGCCGAGGGCATCGGTGCGGCGGCCGCCCTCCACGAGCGGACCGGCGAGGACCGCTTCCTGGAAACCTATCGGGGCCTCTGGGCGTTCGCCCGCACGCATCTCGACACGCCACAGGGTGATTTCTACGAGGCAGTGTCGCCGACGAACGAGACCGTGATCGACGATGTGGGTCCGGCCGTCGAGCCCGGATATCATCCGATCGGGGCCTGCCTGGAAGGGCTCGCGGCGTTCGATGGCGATCGACGTGGCGAATGAGTGCACGATCGGCGATCATCCTGGCTTTCGGTCGCATTCGTGGGGAAACGGCTCTCAGAGACGGTGGGCGACCGAACGACCGAGTCGTCTTCCGCGTGCGTACCAGCGACCCCCCATCACTCCCCCCGTCAACACTCCCACCGCGACTCTCCAACTCCCCCGTCAACACTCCCACCGCGACTCTCCAACTCCCCCGTCAACACTCCCACCGCGACTCTCCAACTCACCCCGTCAACACTCCCACCG
>JBDGTN010000075.1:0-2767 GCA_042216835.1 Halococcoides sp. | reverse complement strand
ACCGCGACTCTCCAACTCACCCCGTCAACACTCCCACCGCGACTCTCCAACTCACTCCGTCAACACTCCCACCGCGACTCTCCAACTCACTCCGTCAACACTCCCACCGCGACTCTCCAACTCACCCCGTCCTGCTCGCCGCAATCGACGCCTTCTTTGAGGGTACTCCGCAACCGCAGGTATGGAGGCTGCCAGTCTTCGGGACAGTACCCAGATCCGCCTGCCGGCGGCGGCGATCGAGGGGCTTCGCGAGGAACTCGACGCGCGCTTTACGCTCACGATTCGCAGCGAAGACGACCGCGTGCGGATCATCGGCAGTCCATCCGAGATCAAGGCAGCCAGCCGGTTTCTCGCCCGAAGCGGGGTCGCCGTCGCCTGAGAGAGGAGTCGAACGGAAACAGCAAACTTAAACTCCCGCCCACGGACCCCTACTGTATGTCTGAGACCATCGAAGTGCTGGTCGCGGGTGGCGAGGCCACGCCTGGCCCGCCACTCGGACCGGAACTCGGCCCGACACCCGTCGACGTGCAGGCTGTCGTCGGCGAAATCAACGACCAGACCGAAGCGTTCGACGGCACCGAAGTACCCGTCACCGTCGAGTACGAGGAGGACGGCTCGTTTTCGATCGACGTGGGGGTGCCCCCGACGGCGGAACTCGTCAAAGACGAGGCGGGCTTCGATACCGGATCGGGCGAACCCGCCGACGAGTTCGTCGCCGACCTCTCGATGGACCAGGTCGCCCAGATCGCCGAGCAGAAACTGCCGGACCTGCTGGCCTACGATCTGAAAGGCGCCGCGAAAGAGGTCGTCGGGACCTGCGTGTCGCTGGGCGTCACGATCGAGGGCACCGACCCCCGCGAGGTCGGCCCCAAGATCGACGACGGCGAATTCGACGACACGCTCGCTGCCTGACGGCGTTCGACGGCTTTAAATTCCCGATCGTATTCTGTCCGGTGGAGACACAGCCAGTCTGTGTCACCGACCCGTAGCAGCCGGACGGCGTACTACGGAGGTGAACGATGGCAGATCAGGATATCGAGAACGCAGTCTCAGCGGCGCTCGAAAGCGCGCCCGACAGGAATTTCAGAGAAACGGTCGACCTCGCGGTGAATCTCCGCGATGTCGATCTGGACGACCCGTCGAACCGCATCGACGAGAGTGTGGTCCTCCCGCAGGGGACGGGCCAGGAGACCGCGATCGCCGTCTTCGCGGAGGGCGAGACCGCCCTCCAGGCCGAGGAGGCCGCCGACGAGGTGCTGGACAGCGACGAGCTGGCCGACCTCGGCGACGATGACGATCGCGCGAAAGATCTCGCCGACCGGATCGACTTCTTCCTCGCCGAAGAGTCGATGATGCAGGACATCGGCCGCTACCTGGGGACGGTCCTCGGGCCGCGCGGGAAGATGCCCGACCCGGTCGGACCGGACGACGACGTGGTCGAAGTGATCGAACGCATGCGCAACTCGGTGCAGTTGCGCAGCGGCGACCGACGCACGTTCCACACGCGCGTCGGGGCCGAGGACATGGCCGCCGAGGAGATCGCCGACAACATCGACGTGATCATCCGGCGCCTTCAGGCCGACCTCGAGAAGGGGCCCCAGAACCTGGACGCAGTCTACGTCAAGACCACGATGGGCCCCGCCGTGGAGGTGGCCTAAGATGAGCGCCGAACGCAAGACCGAGCACATTCCGGAGTGGAAGCGCGAGGAGATCGACGAGCTGGAGGATCTCCTGGCCGGCTACGACAGTCTCGGCGTCGTCGATCTGACCGCGATCCCCAGCCGGCAGCTCCAGGAAATGCGGCGGGACCTCCACGGAACCGCCGAGATCCGCGTGAGCCGGAACACCCTGCTCACGCGCGCGCTGGAGAGTCACGACGGCGGCGAGGCGCTCACCGAGCACCTCACCGGTCACGTCGGGCTGATCGCGACCGACAAGAACCCCTTCGCGCTGTACCAGCAACTCGAGGCCTCGAAGACCTCGGCACCGATCAACGCGGGCGAAGTCGCGCCCAACGACATCGTCATCCCCGACGGTGACACCGGGATCGATCCCGGCCCCTTCGTGGGCGAGTTGCAGAACGTCGGCGCGAACGCCCGGATCCAGGAGGGCTCGATCCAGGTGCTCGAGGACTCGACGGTCCTCGAAGCGGGCGAGACCGTCTCGCCCGATCTGGCGAACGTCCTCAGCGAGTTGGGCATCGAGCCCAAGGAAGTGGGCCTCGACCTCTCGGCACTCGTCGCCGACGGCGTCCTCTTCGAACCCGAGGAACTCGAACTCGATGTCGAGGAGTACCGCTCGGATCTGGCGGGCGCGGCCGGCGAAGCGCGTGCCCTGGCCAGCGAGGCCGCGATCGCGACGCCGGCGACCGTCGACACGCTGCTCGCGAGCGCGGACACCGACGCCGAGGCGCTGGTTCGCGACGCCGCGATCGAGTCGCCGGACGCGATCGACGACCTGCTCGCGGCCGCCGACGCCGACCTGCGGGCACTCGTCGCGTCGATCGACGACGAGGACGCCCTGCCGGACGACATCGACGCCGCAGAGACCGAGACGGACGCATCGACCGACGAGCGCAATGGCGACGCCAGCGAAACTGCCGACGAGGCAGACGCGGACGAGGCGGTCTCCGAGGAAAGTGAGGCCGACGACTCCGAGGACGGCGACGCCGGCGACGCGCTCGGCGAAATGTTCTGAAACCATCGGAGACACACAATGGAATACGTTTACGCAGCACTCATCCTGAACGAATCGGGCGAAGAGATCA
>JBDGTN010000017.1:8724-10003 GCA_042216835.1 Halococcoides sp. | reverse complement strand
TTCGATTCTCGAACGACTCGTTGAGGACGGGGCTTTGCGCCTGTCTTTCAGGTAATCACTACGATACTCCCCCGGGGCGCCGAAGTTCACTTGCGCTTCCGGATTTCTCCGCGAGGCCCCGACATCCCGGGCCCGCAACCGTTAGGGCCCGGGCCACCGTCCGACCGACCATGTTCGAGAAATCGACGTGGATTCGGCTGCCCCGAACGGTCCTCGTCGGCCACGATGTTCTCGATTCGACCGTCGAAGCGCTGTCCGATCCGGCACTCAACGGCCGGCCGCTCGTCGTGACGGGGCCGATCCCCCGCGAGGTCGCCGGCCAGCGCGTGCTGGACGAACTCGAGGCGGGCGGCCTCGATCCCGCGGTCGTCGAACCGGAGGGCACGTCCTTTGGGGCCGTCGAGACGACCATCGAAGCCGCGCGTGACGCCGACGCGGGCTATCTCGTCGCCGTCGGCGGCGGTCGACCGATCGACATCGCGAAGATGGCCGCCGACGAGATCGGCGTCGGATTCGTGTCCGTCCCGACGGCGCCGAGTCACGACGGCATCGTCAGCGGTCGGGCGTCGATGCCAGACGGCGACACCCGCCACAGCGTCGCTGCCGATCCACCGCTTGCGGTGATCGCCGACACCGGTGTCCTTGCGGACGCCCCCTGGCGACTGACGACGGCGGGCTGTGCCGACATCATCTCGAACTACACAGCGGTCCGTGACTGGGAACTCGCTCGCCGACTGCGCAACGAACCGTATTCCGAATACGCGGGAGCGCTCTCGCGGATGACTGCCGAAATGCTCGTCGAGAACGCCGACTCGATCAAGCAGGGCCTCGAAGAATCGGCGTGGATCGTCCTCAAGGCGCTGATCTCCTCGGGCGTCGCGATGTCGATCGCCGGCAGTTCCCGCCCGGCCAGTGGGGCCGAACACCTGTTCAGTCACCAGCTCGACCGTCTCGCGGACGATCCGGCACTGCACGGCCATCAGGTCGGCGTCGGGACGATCGCCGTTGCATACCTCCACAGCGGCGAGAACGGGTTCTGGCGGGAGATCCGATCGGCGCTGACGGCGATCGACGCGCCGACGACGGCCGCCGAACTCGGGATCGACCCCGAGACCGCCACCGAGGCACTCGCGACGGCCCACCAGATTCGCGATCGGTACACCATCCTCGGTGATGGCCTCTCTCAGGACGCTGCTCACGAGGCCCTGTCGATCACGGGCGTCATCGACGGCTGAAACAGTCGGATACACGACATCGAACACGCTCGTCGCCTGCTCGA
>JBDGTN010000017.1:0-8624 GCA_042216835.1 Halococcoides sp. | reverse complement strand
TCGTCGCCTGCTCGAATTTGTCGCCTGCCCGGGTGAGGAACGTCGTGAATCACAAAACTCTCACGAAATTGCTCACGAACGGGTGTCCGGCAGTATGGGGTCGGGCTGGCGGCCGTTCGACGAACCAGCGATCGGACCGCGAAACCGCAACGACGGATAGAACAGAAGCGCTGGCGCGCCCTACACCATGTGGAACAGCGCCATGACGTCCTGCAGGTTGATGCTACCGCTATCCTCGAAGTCGTAGTACTGCGTGTTCTCCTGGACCTTGGACGTGTCGGAGTTCTGGAACAGTTCGTTCACGTCCGGGAAGTCGATCTGACCGTTGCCCGAGAGGTCCTCGTAGAGGCCGTCGCCGTTGGGGTCGGTCGCGTCGGTCGGCCAGGACGGCCCTCCGCCGGTCCCGTCTGTCGTGGTCGTCGTGGTGTCGCCCGTCCCATCGGTCGTGGTCGTGGTGGTGCCACTCCCAACGGCCTCGGTTTCGATCGGCACCGTATCGCCGGCCAGTTCGGCGAGTTTGTCCTTGACGAACTGGCCACTGTTCGGGTTCTGCGTGACGGCCCAGTCACAGGGCATGTCGTTGCACTTGTACTTGTCGTCGAGCGCACCGATGTCGGTCTTGTACCAGTTGTGGTCAGTGAGGTTGACCCCGCCCTCCTCGACGGTCCAGTCGACTTTGAACATCGTCGGCAGCCAGCGAACGTCTGCACACCAGTGGATCCAGGAGATGCGCTCGTCGCCCTCGACGGCCTTGATGAACGGCTTCCCGTACGCACCGGTCGAGCCCTGGCCGGTCGTCGACCCGCGCAGCCAGTGACTGACAGACGGATCGTCCATCCAGCCGAACTCGGTGACAGCGATCGGATGGAACTGGTAGGTCTCCTGGAGGCCGGCGGCCTCGTAGCCTTCCCAGCCCCAGCAGGCGGAACTGCTCTGACTGCCACACGAACAGTTCGACTCGGGCTTATCCGTGCTCTTCCCGCAGGCGTCGGACCAGCCCGGCGGATTGAGATACGGATCCTCCAGGTCTGCCTCTTTGTCTCCGGCGGACTGTTTGGTGTCCTCGATGTCGCGCCAGCACTGGTAGCTGGTGTCGTTGAACCAGTTGTGCAACTGGCTCACGTCGTGGCCCGCGTAGTTGTGCCAGGTGACCGCGATGTTCTCGTAGCCGAGGTCGTTGAAGTCGTTCCAGTAGAGGCCCTGAATCCCCTGGTCCCAGCCGGGGACACCGACCATCAGGACGCGATTGTCCGTTTTCTCGTGGTTGCGGATGGTGTCCAGGATGGGCGCCATGAAGTCTTCCTGGTAGGTCTTCCAGAGGTCGCGCTGCTTCCAGGCCCCACAGCCGGTGCCCTTGGCCGGGCCCCAGAGACCCGGTGCCGTGAGCTCGTTGTACGGCTCGAAGAGGACGTGGGGCTCGTCACCGAACTCGGCCAGCATCTCCTCCCAGAACATGATGACCTCGTCCTGGAGGGGCTGGTTGATCTTCCAGTTTTCGTAGAGGTAGGGATTCTCCGCGGGATCGGAGGGCGCATCGCTCCAGCCGGTCCAGCCGGTCCAGCCGTCGGCACTGGTCAGTTGATTGATCGTCTTCTGATCGACCCAGCCCCAGGAGGCCGGCGCGTCCTTGCCGAATTCGGGGTGGTCGTTGTAGGCCCAGTAAAGGGTGTAATCGTTGTTGTACGGCAGGTGGTTCTCGGCCCCGGAGGGATCTTTGGTTCCCGGCGGCTGCTCGTGCCAGTGGCGGTGATACTCGATGATGCAGTAGACACCGCGCTCCTTGCAGCGCTGGACGGCCGGTTTGTAGTAGTTCTGAATGTAGTCTCGCAGCTGGCTCCGGTCGAAAGCCGGAACGGGTGGCGGCACCTGCTTCTGCCGCGCGATGTTGCCCTGATCGTCGTGGGCGACGGCGTCGGGATTCGTCAGTTCGCTCGCCTCGTAGACCGGGCCGTTCGCACCGATGCGGTGTTCGCCGATGTCACCGGGCTGTGCGGGAATACGGATCGCGCGTGGATACCATCCCGCTTCGTTGTTGGTGATCAGGTCGATGAGCTGTCTGGTGTTTTTCCCGCGAACCTTCTGCGTGTAGTCCATCCGCTTCGGGTCGGGAATGTTCAGCCCCCGCAGGCGAACGGTGTCCCCCGTGTCGTCCCGGACGATCCGGTTGTCGGAACTGACGGTCAGTTTCGGGAATTCGGTGAGACCGCCCATGGCGTTCCCGGCGACGCCGGCCCCCAGACCGACGGCCATCGCTCCCGTCGCTCCGGTCGCCTTGAGAAACGTCCGTCTGTCCACCGATCGATTCACTCCTGTACCCCCATCCGCTGGTTGCATTTTCTCTGACATAGTTGATTGCGTGGGACGTGCCCCGCGTGGCACGCCCGGATTTTTTCACCGATACACCTCACATTAAATATTGGCCATTCGGACTTAAATCCTGTGGTGGCGTGCCGAATCGAGTCTCCGGACGTAGGCCCCGTGGTTCCGGAGCGTCGATCGGCCCCACAGCCACAGGCATCTGGAACGTACATTTCATCGAAGGGTCAGGTCTCGCCGTTCCGGGGCGGATTCGAAGATTCAGGTGGGCGGCCCACGGACCGATGTTTTCGGGGAGGATGGTGGGGGAATCGTCGGGGACTGGAGAGGGCGAGCGCTCCCCGGGGACGGTCCACGCGACACCGTCGAGTCCCGGAAGACGTTTTGGGATCGCCGCCCCCATCGAGGGTATGCTGATCACGCTGGAGGGGATCGACGGGAGCGGGAAGACGACGGTCTGGCGTGCGCTCCGTGAGGACGTGGAGTCACTCGTCGAGAATCGTTCCGTCGTGTTCACCCGAGAACCCACGGAATCGTGGTACGGTGACGCCGTCCAGCGGTCGATCGACGACGACGCGGCCGACCCGATGGCCGAACTATTCTTGTACATGGCCGACCACGCCGACCACCTCGACCGGGTGGTTCGACCGGCCATCGATCGGGGCGACGTTGTAATCAGCGATCGGTATATCGACTCGCGAGTGGCCTATCAGGCCGTAACACTGGCCGACCGCTTCGATGGACCGGCCGACTGGGTCGCTTCGCTCCACGACCCCTGGTCGCGCTGGCCCGACGTGACGATCTATCTCGATGTCGACCCCGATACCGCGCTCGATCGGTGCGAGAATGCCAACAAGTTCGAGCGCCGCGAGCATCTCGACGCGGTCGCCGACGCCTACGAGGATCGAATCGCGAGCGATCCCGGCCGGTTCGTCCGGGTCGATGCGACCCAGGGTGTGTCGGACGTTTGCGAGCGCGTGAGCGAGATTATAATCAGCGCCACAGATGGAGACTGACTGACCTAACCGACGCCACGGATCGAAGACAAACCGGCATCACGAATCGGCCTCTGATATCTGGACGGACCTCATCGACGCCACGGATGGGGTCTCCCCGGTTCGGTGTCGGGACCGACGTTTCACCGGCAGTGGTATCGAAACCAAGAGTTGAAATATTGCGTATCATCTTTCAGCTCCTGTCGTATCGACCGACTCCACATCGAGCGTGGTCACCGCGGTCGATCAGCGGGGTGAGCCCTCGTAGGAACTATCACAATTTAATCTTTATTGCCCTTTCGGCAACGCTTTTGCGTGGTCCACTCCAGATCACAGATACGGCAACGCCGGGGAACTACATACCAGACATGACACACGATGACCTCATCTGGCGGATCGCTGGCGGGTCCGGTGACGGGATCGACTCGACCAGCCGGAACTTCGCCAAGGCACTGATGCGTGCGGGCCTTCACGTCTTCACACACCGACACTATCCCTCGCGGATCCGGGGCGGCCACACGTACGTCGAGGTACGGGCGAGCGAGGATCCCGTGCGGTCGCGTGGTGACGGGTACAACGTTCTGCTCGCGCTAGGTGATAGTTTCGCCCGCAACGAGGAAGAGCATGCCTACTACGGCAACGAGAAGCTCAAACCGCTTTCGGAGAATCTCGACGACCTCCGGGAGGGCGGGATCGTCATCTACGACGAGGGCATGCTCGACGACGAGGACGTGGCCGATCTCGATCTGGAGGCCCGCGCCGAGGACAACGACTGGCACCTCTACCCGACGGACCTCCGCGGAATCGCCCGCGAGCACGGCCGCGACGTGATGCGCAACACCGCCGGCGTGGGCGTGACGGCCGCCCTGCTGGGGATCGACCCCTCCTATTTCGAAGAGCTGATGGGCGAAGCGATGGGCGGCGATATCCTCGAGGCCAATCTGGAGGTCCTCGACGACGCGTTCGAGCGAGCCCAGGAGTGGGAGTTCACCCACGATCTTTCGGTGCCCGAGGGCGAGACCTCGGACGAACAGGCCCTGCTCAATGGGTCTCAGGGGATCGCTTACGGCGCGATCGATTCGGGCTGTCGATTCATCGCTGGCTACCCGATGACGCCCTGGACCGAGGTCTTCTCGATCATGTCGAAACACCTCCCGAAGGTCGGGGGGATCGCCGAGCAGGTCGAAGACGAGATCGCCGCCGCGTCACTCGCACTGGGGGCCTCTCACGCGGGCGTCAAGGCGATGTCCGGATCGTCGGGCGGTGGCTTTTCGCTGATGAGCGAACCGCTCGGACTCGCGGAGATGTCAGAGACGCCGGTCGTCCTGCTGGAGGCTCAGCGGGCGGGCCCGTCGACGGGGATGCCGACCAAACCCGAACAATCGGACCTCGAACACGTCCTCTACACCAGCCAGGGCGACTCGACGCGTGTGGTGTTCGCGCCCGGCAACGCCGAGGAGTGTTACGAACAGACTCGCCGGGCCTTCGAGGTCGCCTACGAGTACCAGTTGCCAGCGATCGTGATGTACGATCAGAAACTCGAAGGCGAGTTGCGGAACGTTCCCGTCGACTTTTTCGATCGCGACCCCGATCCGGACCCGGGCAGCATCCTCAGCGAAGACGAGATTAGCGAGGCCGCTCACCACGCTTCGGGCACGTTCCAGCGGTTCAAACGCGACGCCGAGAAGGGCGTCAGTCCCCGGACCGTTCCCGGTCAGGAAGGCGGTCGACACCTCACGTCGGGCAACGAGACCAACGAGATGGGGCACATCTCCGAGGATCCTGGAAATCGCAAGGATCAGGTCGACCGGCGGCTCTCGAAGTTCGAGCACATCGCCGAGGACCTCGCGGGCGACGAGTCGCTCGTGACGCGACGCGGCGCGGACGATCCGGAGATCGGCGTGATCACGTGGGGCAGCCAGCAGGGCACCGTCTTCGAGGCCGTCGACCGACTGAACGCCGCCGGCCAGGCAGTCGCCGCGCTGGGCGTCTCCCAGATCAAGCCTTTCCCCGCCGACGACATCGCTGCGTTCGTCGAGAGCCTCACGGAGGTCGTCGTGGTGGAGATGAACGCCAGCGGGCAGTTCAAGGGCCTGATGCAGAGAGAACTGGGCGCCTACGGCGAGAAGCTGTCCTCGCTGCTGAAGTACAACGGCAACCCCTTCGAACCGGCCGAGATCGTCGACGCTGTCGAGAATGCCGCCGCGGGCGACCGGGACGCGCCCGACGACGCAACGACCTTCGTCCCGGCCACGGGTGATTAACATGAGTTCGTTCAGCGCAATCGGACGAGACCGAGAGATCGACCGCGAGGAGTTCACGCCGGGCGTCGAGCCACAGCCGACGTGGTGTCCGGGCTGTGGGGACTTTGCCGTTCTCAAGGCACTCAAGGGCGCGATGGCGGATATCGGACGTTCGCCCGAGGAAGTCCTCACCGTCACCGGTATCGGCTGTTCGAGCAAGCTCAACAGCTATTTCGGCTCCTATGGCTTCCACTCGATTCACGGCCGCCCGGTGCCGATCGCTCGCGCCGCGAAACTGGCCAATCCCGGCCTCGAAGTGGTGGCCGCGGGCGGCGACGGCGACGGGTACGGCATCGGGGCCAACCACTTCATCCACACCGCCCGGGAGAACCACGACATTACCTACATCGTGTTCAACAACGAGATTTTCGGGCTCACGAAAGGCCAGACCTCGCCGACGAGTCCGATGGGCCACACCTCCAAGACCCAGCCCTCGGGCAACGCCAAGTCGCCGATCCGGCCCCTCTCGCTCGCGCTGACAGCGGGCGCGACGTACGTCGCCAGGACGGCCGCGACGAATCCCCGGCAGGCCCAGGAGATCCTCGCCGAGGCGATCGACCACGACGGGTTCGCCCACATCGATTTCCTCACGCAGTGTCCGACCTGGAACAAGGACGCCAAATCCTACGTCCCGTATACGGACGTTCAGGACTCCGAGGAGTACGACTTCGACGTGACAAATTACGGCGAGGCGAGCGCGATGATGCGAACCGTCGAGGACAAACTCTACGAGGGCGAGATCCTCACCGGTCGGTTCTACGTCGAGGACGGTCGCCCCTCGTACGGGCAAAAGAAGCGCTCGCAGGGGGAAGCCCCCGAGGAGCCACTCGCCGAACGGTACTTCGAGGATGGCGACTGGGAGCGATCGATCGACTTCGTCGAGAAACACACGTAGCGAGACGGCTCGAATCGGGGATCACCACCCCATCGATACCGGCGAAGGGGTTTCCCGTTCGCAAGGTATTTTTTCGGCCATCGGAAAGATCTGGCCATGAATTCGGAATCGACGGCCAGGGAAATTCTGGAGATTCTAGAAGCGGACGCCAAGGCCTCTTATACCGAAATTTCCGACCGCGCAGAGGTCTCCAAACCGACGGTTCGCAAGTACGTCGATCAACTCGAGGAAGAGGGTGTCATCGTGGGCTATTCTGCCGACATCGATCCGAAGAAACTCACCGATCGGTCGATCGCCCTCGTGGGGATCGACCTCGAAAGCGAACGCTACGTCGAGGCGATTCAGGTGCTCAAAACCGTCGATCACGTCGAGTCGCTGTTCACCTCCAGTGGCGACCATACCGTCATGGCCGAGGTTCGGGCCTGCGACGGCGACGAACTGGGCGCGGTCATCGACGAGGAGATCCTGGCTGTCGAGGGCGTTAGCGCCGCACATCCCTCGGTCTTGCAGGAACGACTGAAGTGACATTTTCGTCACCGTCGAGCAGACGGTCCGATGCGCCGCCGAGAGTGGCATTCTGTCCGGAACAGAAGACAGCGGTGTTTTGAAGGCGGCGCGCAACGGAGTCCGGAGTCATGGGATCGCGGCTGGTGGTCGGGACGGCATCCATCGCGAAAACGTTGTGTACCCGCGCCGAGCAGTCGAGTGGCGACACCACGCTCGTTACCGACGACGAAGCACTCGCCCAGTGGGGGTACGAACAGGAGGGGTGCCCGGTCCATCGGGCCGATCCGACCGTCACGTCCACGTACGCCGAACTGGGGCCGATCGATTCGGCCGCCGTGACCGATCGGTGTGAGGTGATCGCCGCCGCCATCGAGACGGCCTTCCCCGACGCGTACGTCGTCACGCTCGAATCGGCCTCGACTGCCGACGCGACGATCGACAGGACGAGCGTATTGAGCGATGCAGTCGTCGAGGCAACCGCTCCCCGTCGACGACACCTCTCGAACCTTCGACCGATCCTCGACGAGGCCGCCGATCTCGCGATCATCACCCACGACAATCCCGATCCGGACGCCATCGCCAGCGGCATGGCCCTCGCATCGGTGGCCGATCGCTTCGCGTGTGAGCCGACGATCTGTCACTTCGGGTCGGTCAGCCACCAGCAAAATCGCGCGTTCGTCAATCTCTTGGAGGTCGAGTTGACCCGCCTCGAATCGCCGGATCCCGTCGCCGCCTTCGATGCGATCGCGCTGGTCGATCACGCACGCCCGGGGATCAACGATCAACTCGACCGATCGACCCCGATCGACGTGGTGATCGACCACCACCCGCCCCGTGCACCGGTCGACGCCAGGTATGTCGACCTGAACAGTAGCGTCGGCGCGACGAGTTCGCTGATGGTCGAGTATCTCGACCACTTCGGAGTGGATCTGGAGCGCACGCTCGCGACGGCACTGCTGTTCGGCCAGCGCGTCGATACCGATCAGTTCAGTCGCGAGGTGTCCGCCCGCGACCTCGATGTTGCGGCGAGTCTCGTCGAAGCGGCCGATTTGACCGTCCTCCAGCGGATCGAGAACCCCGGGGTCAGCCCCTCTGCGCTGGATACGATCGGGCGGGCCATCACGAATCGCCGCCGGCAGGGATCGATCGTGACGAGTTTTGTCGGCGAACCGGACGATCGAGACACCCTGGCCCAGGCCGCCGACCAGTTGCTCGCGATCGAGGACGTGACCACGACGCTGGTGTATGGCCTCGTCGAGGACATGATCCATCTGTCGGCGCGAGCGCGAGGAGCGCGCATCGACGTTGGCGAAACGGTCCGGGAGGCGTTCGACAGGATCGGGAGTGCCGGCGGACACACCGATATGGCCGGCGGTCAACTCCAGGTCGGCCTGCTGGTCGACCGCGACGAGGCCGACGACATCGAGACGATCGTCGAGCGCGTCATCGCCGACCGCTTTCTCGAAGCGATCGATCGACGACCGAAACGCGAACTCGACGTTCGCGATCGCGATGCCATTCCGTCGGACTCGCTCATCGATCCTCACGAGGGATGGGGCGACGACCGGTAGGGAGTCGCCGGACAATGGGGCGACGACCGGTAGGGAG
>JBDGTN010000141.1:0-10245 GCA_042216835.1 Halococcoides sp. | reverse complement strand
CGGTGGAACTAAATTATGGGTAAGAGACAGCGCTTCAGCGGTGGGTAGCTGACTTCCCGGTCGCGAGCGCGTCGGCGGCGTTGATCACCCCGAGATGGCTGAAGGCCTGCGGGTAGTTCCCGCGTAACTCGCCGCTCGCGGGGTCGACCTCCTCGGCGAGCAGGCGTGGGGGCTGGCCACCGAGAGGACGTTCTCGAAGATCCGCTCGGCTTCCTCCCGGCGGCCCGACCGGGCGAGACACTCGACCAGCCAGAGCGTCGTCAGCAGAAAGGCCCCCTCCTCGCCTGGCAGGCCGTCAGCACTCCGGTACCGGTCGACGAATCCCTCCTCGGTCGTCAGGCGCTCGCGGACGGCCTCGATCGTCCCCTGCACGCGCTCGTCGTCGATCGGCAGAAAGCCCACCAGCGGGATGCGCAACGTCGCGGCGTCGAGTCGGCGACGGATCATCCCCGGCGCGAGACCGAAATGATAGTCGTGGAACCAGATCAGGGGGTCGTCGTGCCGGTCGGCCTCCTCGACGACCGCCTCGGCGAACTGCTCGTTGACCTGGCGATACCACGCCCAGTACTCGCCCTCGAAAGACACCTTCGAGGGCAGCGAGTGAGCGAGCGGCCAGAGCTCCTGATTGCTGAACCCATAATAGTAGCCGTCGATGGCCTCCTCATCGAGCCAGACCCGCCTCAGGTCATACGCGGGGTCGTCGGGCGGGACGCGAACCCGGTCGGCGTCGTCGACAACCTCGCGATCGGCGTCGCCGTCGCCCCACGCGACCCAGGTGCCGCCGACGTCCTGGACGACCGGATCGAGCGCGGCCGTGAGCCCCCCGGCGGGCCGTGAGACCTCGATCCCGTCATCGCTGTAGCCGTGACTGTACGGCTGTCGGTTCGAGACGACGATCAGATCGCGGTCCTCGAACAGGCGCTGGGCGGACGATGCGTCCGATTGGGACGGGGCGTCGCCAGTCATGGTCTCTCCTGGCTCGCTGTACGGACGTAGCCAGTCGATCCACCAAGAACGTTTCCCGGGCAGTCGGCCGCCTTGCGACGGTCCGAGCCACCGCCCGGTCCGGGAGGACCCGGTCCTGGATGACTCACTCCTCGCGTCGCTGGATCTCCTCGCGGAGCACGTCACTCACCAGATCGCCGTCGGCCTTCCCGCGGAGTTCGCCCATGCACTCGCCCATCAGGCCCGAGAACGCGGCCATGCCTTCCTCGGCGACCTGATCGGCGTTGCGATCGACGACGCGCTGGACGGCCTCGCGGACGGTCGCCTCGTCGACACTCCCCAGACCGGCCTCCTCGGCCAGATCGCGAGCGTCGGCGTCGGGCGATTCGGCGAGCGCTGCGAGCAGATCGGGCACGCCCTCGCTGGCCAGTTCGTCCTCGACGACCATCTCGAAGACCGCCGCGAAATGGCCGGCGTCGAGCGCCTCGACGGGCACGTCGTCCCGACTGAGTTCCGTGACGGTCGATTCGACCGTTCGAGCGGCGAGGGCTGGGTCGACGCCACGCGCGACGGCATCCTCGAAGACCGACCAGCGCTGACCGTACGCAACTTGCTCGGCGAGGCCCGAATCGAGGTCGAACTCCTCGACGTACCGGTCGACTTTCTCGGTCAGGAGTTCGGGCGTCTCGATCGCGCCCGGATCGGGGTCGACAGGGGGCACGTCGGTCTCGGGGTACATACGGGCCGACCCGGGCAGCGGCCGGAGATACGACGACGTACCGTCGGGGTTGGCGTCGCGAGTCTCCTCGGGGACGCCCTCGATCGCCGCGCGGGCGCGGTCGGCGACCGCCTCGATCGCCGTCGCGGCCGTCTCGGGGTCGTCCGCGACGAGCGCGACCGCGTCATCGGGTTCGGCATCGACCGCGTCGCGCAGTGCCTCGACCTCCGCCTCGGTGACTCCGGAGGCGGGCAGTTCGTCCGTGTGGAACAGCCCGCCCGCGCCGTGGCGGCGCGCGTGATCCGCACACTCGGTGCCCAGGCGGTGATCGGGCTGGACCTCGCGGCCGAGCAGTCCGTCGAACCCCTCGAGACGGACGGCCTCGACGGTTCCGCCGGACTCGATCGCGCCCGCGATGACCCCGCTGTCGGTGTCCGCGAACACGTCGGTCACCGCGCGGGGCTCGTGGACCGCGGCATCGCGGGCCTGGAGTTTTTCGGCGATCTCCAGCAGGACGACCTGGCGGCGGACCTCGTTGCGAACCAGCGTCTCGATGTCGTCGAGGCTCTGGACGCCTTTCATCTCGATGCGCGCACCATCCGCGATCGAGACGTTCACGTCCTGACGGATCGTCCCGAGTCCGCGTTTGACCTCACCGGTCGAGCGCAGAAGCATCCCGATGCGTTCGGCCGCCGCACGCGCCTGTTCGGGCGACGAAATGTCGGGATCGGTCCCGATCTCGACGAGCGGGATGCCGAGTCGATCGAGCGAGTAGCGCACGCCGTGGTCGGTCTCGCTGACGCGCTGGGCGCTCTCCTCTTCGAGCATCAGGTCGTCGATGCCGACCGGGCCCTGTGGCGTTTCGATTTCCCCGCCCGTCGCGACGAGCATCGTCCGCTGGAAGCCCGAGGTGTTCGATCCGTCGATGACGATCTTGCGCATCGTATGGATCTGATCGACCACCGCCATATCGAGGAGGTCGGCGATCTGGAGGACGACATCGAGGGCCTCGCCATCGACGCGATGCGGTGGCTCGTCGTCTTCTTCGACCAGACACGTCGAGTCGTAGGTCAGATACTCGAACTCCCGTTCGACCGCCGACTCCTCGAGCGCCGCGGCATCGATCTCGCCGAGTTCGCTCTTGGTGGGGTGCAAATACCGGTGAATCCGTCGCGTCGATTCCTCGGGATCGCGCAGGCGCGTGGGACACTGACAGAACAGTTTGGTCGTCGTATCGAGTTGCTGGTGGATCTCCAGGCCGGCGGTCAGGCCCAGCGCCTCGTACTCGAGGTCATCGGGATCGGGAAGGTCGGGCGCGTCGCTCATTGGCGGAGCAGGCGGGCCCGACGGCAAAAAGCGCTCCCTTCCGTGGCAGTCGCCGGGCGGCCGACCTGGACGCCGATCGACCGCGTCAGGTCGTGGATGTGGAGTGCCGACCGAGAGTTCCGACTGCGGGCCACCAGGCCCGACCCTGCAGCGTGGAAACGTGTCCCAGTGAGTGTGGGAATACAAACCCATTTTGCGCGGGAGTGCTGCCACCGGATACGATGGATTCACAGCACCACTCGGTCGACCCGGTCGCCTCGATCGTCATCCGGTTCGGGACGGGAGGCGCTGGCTGATGGTCGATCTCCCCGTCCCACTCGAGGGCGTCGTCATGCTCGTCGTCCTCGGATTCACGATCGCGACGATCGTGAACACGTTCGCGATGGAGGCCGCCGTCCTGTTCGTCCCGGCGTTTCTGTTCGTGTTTCCAGTGCTCGTCCCCGGCTTCCCGGTCGATCTCCGGCCGAACGAAGCGATCGGGTTGGCGCTGTTCGTGGAGCTGTTCGGCTACTCCTCGTCGGTGCTGGCCTACTGGTATCGCCACCAGATCGACTTCAACATCGCGGCGAGATTGCTCGTGATCACCGTGCCGACCGCGATGATCGCACGCGTCGGGGCGTATGCCGTCCCCTCGACGGTGTTGATGCTCGGGTTCGGTGCCCTGCTCGTCGTGCTCGCAGTCGTTCTGTACGAATCACACGCTCACGGGCCGTCGATCGTCGACACTGTGGCCGAAAAGCCCGAACTCGCCGTCCTGGCCGTGCTCGAAGAGGAGTACGAGCCACGGACGCGCGTCCTCGAAGACCGACACGACGCGGCGGAAACGCCACCCGGATCGGCGCTGGGCGGGCCCGCGACGACCGACCGGGAACGCCCCACCGGGCGGACGGCGGTCGGCGACGGCGGCGACCCGACGGCGTTCCATCTCGAACTGCTCGATGTTGCGATCGGCGTCCTCGGGGGCGCGCTCGCGGGCCTCGTCGGCATCGCCATCGGCGAACTGAGCCAGGCGATGTTGACGCTCCGTCGTCGAGTACCACTCAAACTCTCGACGGGCACGAGTGCACTCGTCTTGCACGTCACCATCGTCGCCGCCCTGATCACGAACGTCGCGTTCCTCACATTCGGGCCGACCTGGCTGACCGGCGACGGGTTCGTCGTCCCCTTCGGCCTCGGCATCGTCGTGGCCAGCGGGTGTGTCCTCGGCGGCCAGACTGGCGCGTATCTCAACAATCGGCTGCCCGAAGTGGTGGTGATGGCGATGTTGATCGCCGTCTACGCCGTAGTCGGGATCTTCGTGCTCGTCCGGACGCTCCTTCTCGGTGGCGGCGGCCACTGAGCCGCCGGGCCCTGTCGGGCCTGTTCGATGGCGATCGCACCCCGGTCTCGCGAGCGCGACCGGATCCCGGGCGGTCGCGGACCCGACGGTGATGGCGGTCGTCACTCACGTGGGTTCGATGTACACGCCACTCAGGACGACATCGGCCGACTCGACCTCCGCATCCACGTGATAGCCGAACGCCGTCACGCAAGTCCCCTTCTTCGGGAGTTCCCGAGCACTCCACTCTGCGTTCGGGCCGGATCGAAGCTCGGCGATACCCGTGGTGTCGTCGATGCGAACGACTGACTCTCCGTCGCGGCTGGCGACCGCGACGATCTTGCCTTCGAGCGCGACCTTGTCGTCGATATTCTGCGTGATACCGGTGGGCTCTCGCCCGCCGAGGGCCGCCACCGTGGTATCGGCAGGACCACAGGATTCGAACAGGCCCATGCATCCGGCGAGTCCGAGCGGTCCGGCCGTCGATAGCTCGGCGAGGACGCGACGACGAGAGATCGACATACCCCACATGTTTGCAGATTGCCCCCTTGGTCGTTCTGGTTGCCGGACTGGAAGGCCGATATCGATCGACGCGGAGTTCGGCGACACGTCGCCGCGATCATCGGCGCGCTCCTCGACCCCTGCGCCTCGCGATCGATATAGTCAGAGCCCCACTGGAGGATATCTCCAGCAGGGTCGAAAAGTCGGCCCCCGGACCGGGGATTCACTCGACGATACCCGCGAGACCGCAAGCGGGCGAGGAGTCCTACCCGATCCGCTCTTCGAGAATCAGCCGGGTCTTCGTCGACTTGACGGCCTCCAGATCGCGCGCCCGCGTAATGAGGTCGTTCACGCCGTCGGTGTCGAGACAGTCCACCACGAGCACGATATCGGACTCGCCGGAGACCTGCCAGACGGTATCGACTTCCTCCCAGTCCGCCAGCCGATCACAGCAGGCGTCGGTATCCACGTCGATTCCCACGACGAGTTCGATCATCGCCTTGACGTTGCCCGTCCGCGTCGCGACGGTGAACCGCTCGATTACGCCGTCCTCGAGGAGGCGATCGACCCGATTGCGAACGGTGCCCTCGGAGATGCCGACGCGCTCGCCGATCTCGGTGTAGGGCGTCCGGGCGTCCTCGCGGAGGATCGAGAGGATCTCGCGATCGACCTCGTCCATCGAGGTGCGTACTTCTCCGAGTCGGCACTTCAGGATTTCGAAATTCGAAACGATGCTTCGAAAGCAACGCTTATCCGGCCATCTGGCATACGCGTCTCGCAATGACGACAGCGTACGTGGCGATCGAAGGCGATCGCGTGATCGAAGCCCGCTCGCGTGCCCCCGGACGCGCCCGTGGCGAACTGGTCTTTACGACGGCGTATACCGGCTACGAGGAGAGTCTGACGGATCCATCCTACGAGGAGCAGATCCTGACCTTCTCGTATCCGTTGATCGGAAACTACGGCGTCCGCGAGGCACGCTTCGAGTCCGATCGCGTCCACCCGCGGGCGACACTCGCCAGGGAGTTCACCGACGATGTCGCCGACTGGCTCGAATCCGCGGGCGTCCCGGCCGTCGACCACCTCGACACCCGCGATGTCGTCACCGAAATCCGCGACGAGGGCGCCATGAAGTGCGGCGTGGCTGCGGGCCCGGACGCGACACCGGAGGCCGCTCGCGAGGAACTCGCGGCCTGCAAGCACATGTCCGAACACACTGACATCGGCGCACAGGTCTCGGTCGATCGATCGGTCGTTCACAACGAGTCTGGCGACGGACCGCGGGTGGCACTGATCGACTGCGGCGCGAAGGGATCGATCGTCGATTCGCTGGTCGACCGCGACGCGATCGTCCACGTCCTGCCGTACGACGCGACGGCGAGCGATATCGAGGTGCTCGACCCCGACGTACTGTTCGTCTCCAACGGGCCCGGCGACCCCGGGACCTACGAGGGGGCCGCGGAACTCGTCGACACCTACGTCGGCGAGATGCCACTGGCCGGGATCTGTCTCGGCCAGCAGGTCGTCGCCGAGGCACTGGGTGGATCGACCGCGAAAATGGAGTTCGGTCATCGCGGCGTCAACCAGCCCGTTCGGGACCTCCGGACGAATCGCGTCGTGATGACCACCCAGAACCACGGTTACACCGTCGATGAGCCCGGCGACAAACTGGACGTGACCCAGGTCAACGTCAACGACGACACGCCGGAAGGCCTCGAAAACGACGACCTGGACATTCTCACCCGGCAGTACCACCCCGAAGCCCATCCGGGCCCGAACGACTCGCTCGACTTCTTCGACGACGTGCTCGCGCTGGCCGACTGATACTGTCGGACACAAGTCCGTGAGCAATCAAGTGGGTGTTTTTGCGATTCACGACGGTACTCACCCGAGCAGACAACAAGCGTGTTCAATTTCTTGTGTCCGGCAGTATGATCAGCGGAACGGGTCACTACAGTCGAAGACGACGCCGTGGACCGGACAGACGTACTTGCAGTGGCGGCTCACCATCGGCCGTTCGCAGTGGGGACACCGCCGACCGGCGGGCATGGGCGTCGATCGATCCGAGGGGCCCTCATCGTCCGGACGGCGGCGAATTTTGAATGGAGTTTGAACAAGCGTTATTCGGTTCGATGTGCCGTCTAGGGGTATGCAACCGGCGACCCGGCTCGGCGCTCGCGACGGGATGGCGGCGGTGGCATCCATCGCCGCCGTCGCGGGATCGTACGCAGCGGCGGGGCGTCAACCCGCGTTCCTGGTCGCGCCGGTCGAACGCGCGCTGTCCCGAGCCATGCCGGGGAGCGTCATCGAGTTCGCAATTGCGTTTCTCGGCAGTCTCGGCCAGGAACTCAATCTGCTGGTCGCGACGGGCCTCACCATCGTCGGGCTGACGGTGCTGATCCGACTCACGCTTCCGACCGCCGATCGACCGATCGGGTTCGCTCTCGCCCCGATACTGACCGCTCTGGGCACATGGGTCCTCGCCACCGGACTCACCGGTGCGCCCGTTATTGCGATCGCTGCAGCGCTCCCGGCGGCCGCGGTCGTCGCCATCGGCCTGGCTGCGGATCGATTCCCGGCCGGCGACTATCAGTCCGATTCGCGGCGAGCGATCCTGACCGCCATCGCGGGCGGCAGTGTCGGACTGATCGGCTACCTCGTCGGCCAATCGCGATCCGCGCCCGAGGAGACCGATCCCGTCCCCGGCCCAACCGTCGACCACGAGGCGATCGAGTCCGCGCTCGCGGTCGCCGACGCGAGAAATCTGGAGTACGACGGACTGGACCCGCTCGTCAGCGAGGACTTCTATCAGGTCTCGATCAACGCGATCGATCCCAGCGTGAATCGCGAGGACTGGTCGCTGTCGATCACCGGGGCCGTCGACACCGAAATCGAACTCGACTTCGAAGATATCCTGCAACGCGAGGCCGAAAACCGATTCGTCACGCTCCGGTGTGTCGGCGAATCGCTCAACGGCAAGCAGTGTGATACCGCGCTCTGGACGGGCGTTCCCGTCGCCGACCTGCTCGAAGAGACCGGTCCGCTCGAAGGGCGCGAGGCGGTGATGCTCCACGGGGCCGACGACTACTACGTCGAATTCCCCCTGGCAGCGCTCGAACCCGGACTGCTCGCCTATGGCATGAACGGCGCGCCACTCCCGCGCGGACACGGTGCCCCACTCCGGGCGCTCGTACCGGGTCACTGGGGCGAAGTGAACACCAAGTGGCTCACCGAAATCGAGGTGCTCGAACGCCCGGCGGTCGGGTACTGGGAAGCGCGTGGCTGGCACGGCACCGGGCCCGTGAGTCCCGTCACGAAACTGTACACGACTCGCGACCGGCCCGACGGACGGCGTCTGCTCGGGGGGTTCGCCTACGCGGGCACGCGAGGCGTCACCCGCGTCGAGGTATCGACCGACGGCGGATCGACCTGGACCGACGCCGACCTCTCGGAGTCGCTGGACCTCGACGAGGAGATCATCGGCCCGCAGTCCGACGCCCCACACGACGCCTGGCGGCAGTGGGCGCTGGTCTACGACCCGCCGGCCACGTCCCACGAGGTCGTGGTTCGGCTGATCGACGGCGATGGCGACCTCCAGCCCCGCGAGAGAGGCGATCGGCAAAATTCGGGCGCGTTCGGGTGGGTCAGTCAGGAACTGTCGGGGCGATAGCGCGACGATGCCCGGCGCTCAGCACTCCGACCAGCCACACGACTCGCAGGTCTTGCAGCCCTCCGAATAATACAGCGACATCGACCCGCACTCGGGGCACTCGGGGCTCTCGCCGTTGTCGATGATCGCCTGCTGATCGCTCGTCGCGCCACCGTTGGTCGCCGACCCTCCGTCGTCGCTCGCGTCGTCCTCGTCGGCCGTCTCCTCGAGCGTGCGCTGCTGGGGATAGGCCCGCTCGATGTCGTCGTCGAGGTAGCGCCGCATTGCCGTTCCGATCGCGTCGGGGATCGACTGGATCTGCTCGCCTTTGTCCCAGGCCACCTTGGGCGACCGGATACCCTGCAGTTCGTCGGCAATTTCGTCGGGATCGACACCACTGCGGAGCGCCGTCGAGACGGTCTTCGCGAGGGATTCGGTGAATGAGGCGGTGAATCCGCCCGAATTGCCGATGTTCGCGAACAACTCGAACGGTCGGCCCTGGTCGTCCTCGTTGATATTGACGTACAGTTTCCCGTACCCGGTGTCGATGCGCTGGGTGACGCCGTGGAGCACGTCCGGCCGAGGTCGTTTCGTGGCGTACTCCTCGCCCGCGTCGAGCATCGCCTCCACGTCGGTCTCGATCGCCTCCCGGACCGCCTCGTCGTCGAGGAAGTTCTCGATGCCGCCGAAGATGTCCTCGATCTGGGCGACGATCTCCTCGGGATCCATGTCCGCGAATTCGGCGTTCTGGGCGCGCGTCGTCAGCACCTGTTTCGAACGTGTCCCGTCGCGATAGTAGGTGACTCCTTTTCCGCCGTGGTCGTAGACCCACTCGAAGACCGCACGGGCGTCCTCGACCGTCGAATCGTTCGGAGAATTGACGGTTTTCGAGATCGCCGAGTCCACGCCGTCCTGGAGGGCACACTGGATCGAAGCGTGCTGGCGGGCCGAGAGGTCACCGGTCGTGACGAACAGTTCGCCGATGGCGTCGGGCACCGTCGAGAGGCCCTCGACGCCGTCGAAGGCATTGTCGGCCATCTGCTCTTGAGCCTCGCGCTTGACGGCCTCGACGTCGATGTCGTTGTCCTCCAGGACGCGCAGGAAGTAGTCGTCGAACTCGACGAGCATCTCGTCGCCCTGCACGTCGTCGGAGACGTTCTTGTAGTAGGCGACGTTGTAGACCGGTTCGCACCCACCTGTAGTATTTCCAACCATTGAGGTGGTGCCAGTCGGCGCGATCGTCGTCGTGTTGTGATTGCGGATCTCGAATCCGTCGGCCCACTCGTCGGGATCCTCGCCGACGTAGTGTTCGAACCAGTCGGGGGAGGCGGTCGGATCGGCGTATTTGGAGTCGTCCCACTCCTCGAAGCTGCCCCGTTCCTCGGCGAGTTCGTGGGAGGTCCACTTCGAGGTGTGGTTGATCGTCGTCATCACCTGGCGGGCGATCTCGTCGGCCTCCTCGCTGCCGTATTTGACGCCGAGTTGAATGTACAGCTGTGCGAGGCCCATGATCCCCAGCCCGATCTTGCGCATCTCGCGGACCGTCTCGTCGATCTCCTCGACCGGGAAGTCGCTCATCGTGACGACGTTTTCGAGGAAGCGTGTGCCCATCTCGATGCGCCGGTCGAGTTCCTCCTGATCGAGGGCTTCCTCCAGGTAGGCCGCGATCGCCGCCTCCTGGTCGGCGTACTCGTCGGCGTGCCGATCGGACCACACCCGCCAGTCCGGCGCGTCGTCGGCGGCGACCGTCGAGAGGTTGATGTGTCCGAGGTTGCAGGCCTCGTACTC
>JBDGTN010000067.1:0-10317 GCA_042216835.1 Halococcoides sp. | reverse complement strand
GACGGGGGCAATTTCGTCAGATCTTTTCCGCCGTTCCTCCGACGTTCGATGATGGCCTCGATCCCCCGTCACCTCTGGCAATACCGGCGCGAACGACCACTTTTCGTCGCTATTTCCGTCGTAACGATCGTCTCCCTTCTCGGCTGGCTTCCGGTCGAACATTTCTTGCAGCAGATGGATGTTGGCATCCCCTACACGTTCAACGATTTCAGCGCATACACCACCGCGTTGCACCGCTGGCTCTCGGGGGAGATCATGTACGTGCCGAACGCGAAGGGTGGCTACTTCGGGGAGTTTCTCTATCCGCCGGTCACGGTCCTGTTCTTTTTGCCGTTTGCGACGACGGGATTCGTGCAGGGAGCGATGCTTTTCGGTGCGACATCGATCGTCATGCTCTGGGTCGGCATCGAGGCGATGGCGCGGACGCTTGGCTATCGCCTCCGGATCTGGGAGCGGTTTGCCCTGCTGGTCGCGATTTTCGCTTTCCAGCCGGCGATCCGGAACTTCCGGTGGGCCCAGACGGCCACCTTTCTGACTGGCTTTCTGGCCTTTGCCTTTTACTTTCAGGAGCGCGCCGAGGCCGACGGGTCGCTGTACGACGAGAGCGAACTGGGCGATCGGGCACGCGAGTGGTTCAAGTTCCTCAGCGGAGCATTCACCACGCTCGGGAGCAGCCTCAAGCTGTTTTTCGCCACGTCGGGGGCACACTTGCTCCGCGATCGGACGCGATTCGCGGGGGCGATGACGGCCGCTGCGGCCCTGCTCGTCCTCTCGCTGACGCTATTTGGCCTCGATCAGAACCTGCAGTATCTCGACGTACTCATGTGGGGAAAGGGATGGGGTGAGGGCATGCCGCCATACGCCTGGGATGCCTCCGCGGCCTATGCTCCGCTGTACCTGCTCGGTCGGTTCGCCATCTACGTCAAGATCGTGGGTATTTTCACGGTGATCGGGCTCACGCTGACGGCCCGCGACGCCGAGGCCCCCAGCGCCCGCCACACCACGTTCGCCCTCGGCCTCGCAGCGATTCCCCTCCTCGCCCCGAAATCGGAGAGTCAGGACCTCATCGTCCTTGTCGTGCCCGCGATCGTCCTGCTCGCGAACGAACTCGATCGGCCCGACGGATACGCCTGGATTCCGGTCCTGTCGGTCTTTTTCGTTCATTTCCACCGCTACGTCGTGGAGTTGACGACCCATCCGGACGGACAGTATCTTGGGGCAGCACTGCTCTATCAGTTCGCTGCCGTCCTCCAGCCCGCGGCGTGGGCGACGTTCATGCTGGTGGGACTCGCCGCGTATCGCGTCGCCGAACACGCCAGCCCTCCGGACCTGACCGCGATCCGGGATCGCCTTCTCGATCGAGACCGGCCCCCGGAGTAATCTGGGCTGGAGCCGACGGTCGGCCTCGGCGGGCCGACTGGGGCGATCCACCGATCACGGATCGGTGATCGATCCCAGTTTTCACGACTGAGAGGAGGGACACAAAATTTATGCGCCGAATACTTCAGTCTTCAAGCGTGAGCATCTAGCATGAAACTGGCGATGATCGGCTTCGGCCAAGCCGGCGGGAAGATCGTCGACAAGTTCCTCGAATACGACGAACGAACTGGGAGTAATATCGTGCGTTCGGCCGTCGCCGTCAACACGGCCAAAGCCGACCTGATGGGCCTCGAACGTGTCCCCGAAGAGAATCGAGTGCTCATCGGCCAGGCGCGGGTGAAGGGCCACGGCGTCGGTGCGGATAACGAACTCGGCGCGGAGATCGCCGAGGAGGACATCGACGAGATCCAGGGGGCTGTCGACAACATCCCCGTCCACGAGGTCGACGCGTTCCTCATCATCGCGGGTCTCGGCGGCGGGACGGGATCGGGCGGATCGCCCGTCCTCGCGAAACACCTCAAGCGAATCTACACCGAACCCGTCTACGGCCTGGGCATTCTGCCCGGCAGCGACGAGGGCGGGATCTATACGCTCAACGCCGCGCGATCCTTCCAGACGTTCGTCCGCGAGGTCGACAACCTCCTCGTTTTCGACAACGACGCCTGGCGCAAGACCGGCGAGTCGATGGAGGCCGGGTACGAGCAGATCAACGACGAGATCGTCACCCGCTTTGGCATCCTCTTTGGCGCGGGCGAGGTCGAGTCCCACGGCGAGGTCGCCGAGAGCGTCGTCGACAGCAGCGAGATCATCAACACGCTCGCCAGCGGCGGCGTCTCGACGGTCGGGTACGCCGCCGAGGAGGTCGAACCCACGGGTTCGAGCGGCCTGCTCTCGAAGATCACCGGCGAGGACGGCGACGAGATGGACTCGGCGAACACCACCAACCGGATCACGTCCCTCGTGCGCAAGTCCGCGCTCGGCCGTCTCACGCTGCCCTGTGAGATCGATGGGGCCGAGCGCGCACTGCTCGTCCTCTCGGGGCCGCCACAGCACCTCAACCGGAAGGGGATCGAGCGCGGCCGGAAGTGGCTCGAGGAGCAGACCGGGTCGATGGAGGTCCGTGGCGGCGACTACCCCGTCTCGGACTCGGGGTACGTCGCCTCGGTTATCCTGCTGAGTGGCGTGCACAACGTTCCCCGGATCAAGGAACTCCAGCAGGTGGCCATCGAGGCCCAGGACAACATCGACGAGATCCGCGCCGAAAGCGAAGAACACTTGGAACAACTGGTGGAAGACGACGATGATGAACTCGATCCGCTGTTCTGAGGGGTCGCGCCTGCTGGCGATCGCCGTCGTCGCGCTGCTCGCGGTCACGGTCGTCGCCGTGCCCGTCGCGGCCGTGACTGTCGAACAGACGAAAGGGCCGTCCGATTCGGGCGAAGCCGTCGGCACCGAGATCACGGTGACCTACAGGATCACCGATGTCTACGACCCGGCCGCGAACTGGAAGTTGAACGGCACGACCAATCTCCAGAACGTCACCGGCTGGAATATTCGGATGGTGACGCCCTCCGGAAAAGACGTGTCACCCGAGAATCCTCCGGCCGGACAGCAGTCCTTCCAGGTCGCGATCAAATCGAGTCAGAATCTAGAGTACATTGAGGTATCGATAACCGGGACTGTCCCGCCGGTCGAGGAGTATACCTACGAGCCACCCCAGACGTTCGTCGCGGCCAATTTCGACCGGATTCGGGGCAACAATCGCGACGACCTGAAGCAATTCGAAATCCATCACTTCACCCAGGAGAGCGCCAGGGCACGCGACACGATCGACGCCGCGGTGAGCGCCGGGGCGTCGGGCAGCGATCTCGTGGCCGCGAAGTCTGCCTTCCGCAAGGGGAACTTCGAGAACGCGATTCGGCTCGCCAAGAGCGCCAAAAATAGCGCCCAGACCGGTCAACTGCTCCGGAACGCCCTCCTCGGTGTCGGCGTGTTGATCGTGCTGGCCGCGATCGGCGGCGGGATCTACTACTGGCGGTCCCAGCAGAACGATTACGACCGCCTCAGGTGAGATGCGGACCATCGTTCCGTTCGACGCCGTCGACCCGAAGACCCGGCTCTCGCCCGTGCTCGACGCCGACGAGCGCCAGGACTTTGCGAGCGTGATGCGCGATCACGTGATCGATGCACTCGACGCGGCGGGCTTCGATCCAACGGTGCTCGCCACCGGATCGTGTGATCCCGACGCGCCCGTTCGGGTCGACGACCGCTCGCTGTCGACGGCGGTCAATACCGTCCTCGAGGAGTGGGACCGGCCCTGTGCGATCGCCATGGCGGATCTCGGCATCGCCACGCCCGCCGCGTTCGGTCGCCTTCGCGAGACCGACGGAGAGGTCGTCATCGCGCCCGGACGTGGCGGCGGGACCAACGCTCTCGTCGTGCGCGAGGGCGATTTCAGGGTCGACTACCACGGGATCTCCTGTCGTGATCATCGGGAGGCCGCGGCGAGTGTCGATGCGGCGACAGCGACCGTCGACTCGATGCGACTGGCGACCGACATCGACGAACCTGACGATCTGGTCGAGGTGCTCCTTCACGGGGCGGGGTCTGTCCCTGCGTGGCTCCGCGACCACGGGGTCGAACTTCTCGCCGACGGGGGACGCGTGACCGTCGAGCGGCGGTGATCGCCCGTGCCGGTCGTGACCGATCGCCATGGGACCGATCCTCGCGCCGCCCTTTTGACTGACCAGTCAGTAAGTGCGGCATGGACGAACCGACCGACGAGATCATGTCGGCGACCTATCTGGCGCTCTGTGAGCACGGCTTTGCGGAGCTGACGGTCCAGGACATCGCGGACGAGGCGTCGGTGTCGACGGCCGCGATCCACTATCACTACGACACCAAGTCGGCGCTGCTCGAGGCGTTTCTCGACGATCTGGTCGATCGCTTCGAGGCACGCCTGCCGCCCGCCGACGCCCCGCCCGGGCAGCGACTGTCCGGGGTCCTCGATGCGATTTTCGATCCCGCCGAGGCGGACGGCGACTTCGGGACCGCTCTCGTCGAACTCAAGGCCCGTGGACCGTACGAGTCGGGCTATCGCCGCCGGTTCGAACGCCTCGACGACCGGCTTCGGGCGGTCATCCGGGCGGCCATCGTCGATGGCATCGAGGCCGGGACGTTCGCGCCGGTCGATCCCGCGACCGTCGCCGACGTGATCGTGACGGCACTGGACGGCGCACTCGTTCGCGCGGTCACACTCGGCGAGGATCCCGACCGGACGCGAGCGGCGATCGAGGCCGACCTCGCGGACCGACTGGACTGGTCGCCCGGGCAATCATGAGCGAGACGCCGTTCGGACAGGTCGATCTCACCGAGGGCGGCATCGTGAAGCCGCTGGTGGTGCTCTCGGCCCCGATCGTCGTGACGAATCTGCTCCAGACGGCGTACAATCTCGCCGATACGTTCTGGCTCGGCCAGTACTCCACGGAGGCGCTCGCGGCGATCTCGTTTGCGTTCCCGATGGTGTTTTTGCTCATCTCGCTGGGGATGGGACTCGCGGTCGCGGGGTCGATTCTGGTCGCCCAGCACACCGGGGCGGACGAACCCCGCGAGGCCGAGTACGCGGCCTCCCAGACCGTCACCTTCGCGTTCGTCGTCTCGGCGGTCGTCGGTCTCGTCGGGTATCCGTTCGTCGGGCCGTATCTCGACCTGCTCGGGGCGTCGCCCGAAGTCCTCCCCGGTGCGACCGCCTACATGCAGGTGATCGCGCTCGGGTTGCCCTTCATGTTCGGATTCTTCGTGTTCATCTCCCTGATGCGCGGCGTCGGCGATACGATCACGCCGATGGTCGTGATGTTCGGGACGGTCGTGCTCAACATCGCGCTCGACCCGTTTCTCATCAACGGCTGGACGCTGATCGAGTCCGCACCGATCGTCGGAACGGTCGCTTTCCCCGAGATGGGCATCCAGGGGGCGGCGATCGCGACGGTGTTCTCGCGGAGTCTTGCGATGCTGGTCGGTATCGCGATCATGGCCTCCGGATGGCGTGGCGTCCGCATTCGGGCGCGCGACATGATTCCGGATCTCTCCTATCTCCGGACGATCCTCCGTCTCGGCATCCCGGCGTCGATCGAAGGCACCGGCCGGGCGGTCTCGGTCAACGCCCTGCTCGTCGTGGTCGGCCTGTTCTCGACGGAGGTCGTCGCGGGGTATGGCATCGGCACGCGGGTGTTCTCGGTCATCTTCCTGCCCGCGGTCGCGGTCGCCCGCGGCGTCGAGACCATGACCGGCCAGAACATCGGTGCCGACCAGCCAGATCGGGCCGCTCGAGCCAACTACGTCGCCGCGGGCGGACTGTTCGCCGTCCTGTCGGCGGTCGGCGTCGCGATCTTTCTCGTGCCGCGACCCATCGTCGCTGTCTTTTCCGACGATCCAGCGGTGATCGATGTCGGGACGGACTTCCTGCGTGTGACCGCGCTCTCCTTTGGCTGTATCGGGATCATGCGCGCTTTCGGCGGCGGATTCCGCGGCGCGGGCAAGACCCTCGTCGCCGCTGTGATCGCCGTCGGAACGCTCGCGGGCATTCGCCTGCCCGTCGCTGCCGTGCTCGCGACGACCGGCCTCGAAGAGACCGGCATCTGGGTCGCCTTCGTCGTCTCGAACGTCGCCGGCGCGCTGATCGCGTTCGCCTGGTTCCGTCGGGGCACGTGGCGCGAGGGCGACGCTCGCGGGGCGGGGCTGGACACCTCAGATTCCGACGCCGCGACGGCCGGAGCCGAAAGCGACGCCAGCGACTCAGGTGGGGATCGGTTCGGCCCACTCGCGGCGGAAGACTGAGCGCGACCCCGACAGATCGGGCCGGTACGGACAGGTTTTCGCCACTGGGCCCGAACCACCCGCCATGACGCCAGCGCGCTCGGGGCCGCGGGTCGACCCCGATGCGGTGATCGACGAGGCCCGCGTCCGGGCCGCACTCGATGTCGACCCCGGGGATGTCTCTCCGGCCGACCGTCTGACGTTCGCGCGAAACGTGTTCGTCCCGCTGACGACGGCCTGCCGGTACACCTGTACTTACTGTACCTTCTACGACCCGCCGGGCGAGGCGACGCTGCTCGACGAATCGGAGATCCGGGAGATCTGCCGATCGGGGGCCGCGGCTGGCTGTACCGAGGCCCTCGTCACCTTCGGTGACGACCCCGACGACCGGTACCAGGAGATCCACGCCACGCTCGCCGAGTGGGGCTATGACTCGATTCACGACTATCTCCGACGGGCCTGCGAGATCGCCCTCGAAGAGGGGCTCCTCCCGCACGCGAATCCCGGCGATCAGACGCGCGCGGAGATGACCGCCGTCGCGGACCTGAACGCCTCCATGGGCGTCATGCTCGAAACCACCGCCGACGTGCGCGCTCACGCCGGTCCGCGCGGGAAGTCGCCGGCGCGTCGCCTCGGGACGATCGATTGCGCAGGCCGGGTCGGCATCCCCTTCACGACGGGCATTCTCGTCGGCATCGGCGAGGACTGGCGCGATCGAGCGCGATCGATCGCCGCGATCGCTGCGCTCCAGGAACGCCACGGCCACGTCCAGGAGGTGATCGTCCAGCCCGTCCGCGAGAACGACCGCTGGGAGGGCGCGACGCCCGATCTGGCGACGATCCGCCGGACGGTGGCGATGGCTCGGGCGACGCTCCCCGCCGATGTGAGCGTTCAGGTCCCCCCGAACCTCCTGCCCGTCGCGGACCTGCTCGACTGCGGGGTCGACGACCTCGGAGGTGTCTCGCCGGTGACCGACGACCACGTCAACCCCGAACACGCCTGGCCGGCCGTCGATCGCCTTCGGGCGGTTGCCGACGCGGCGGGCGTCCCGCTCGACGAGCGCCTACCCGTCCACGACCGGTACGTCGATCCCGAGTGGCTGGGCGATCCGATTCTCTCCGCGATCGATGGCGCAGGCGCGGCTGGTGAGCGATTCCGGTCGATTCTCGGGCGCGAGTGATTGAGTCGGGCGACTGGCAGTCACAGAACGGGCTCCACTCTGTTCACCTAGATGATCGCCTCATCCTTTATAAATATGCACACAGCACTGTGTATTGAGATGGTGACGAAAACGATCTCGCTCGACGAGGAGGCCTACGAGCGGCTCAAGGCCACAAAAAAGGCGGGCGAGAGTTTCAGCGACACGGTCAAGCGACTCGCGGGCGAGCGGTCGTGGACGGAGGTCCCAGGAGTCCTCACCGACGCGGAGGCGACCAACCTCGAAACCGCAATCGAGGAGGGGCGAGCGCACTCGCGCGAACGACGCGAGCGACTCGCTGACGACCTCGAATGATACAGGACCCGTCGTTCATCGTCGACGTTCTCCGAGACGACGAGGACGCCCTTCGCCGACTGGAACTGATCGAAGCCGAGTCACGCCCGCAGAAGGTCGCCGCGATTACGGTGCTCGAACTGTACGAGGGTGTCGTTCGGTCCGCGGCGAGCAGCTCCGAACGGAGAATCCTCGACGTTCTCGATTCGAAACACGTGATCGACGCCGATCAGTCCATCGCCCGGAAAGCCGGGAAATTGTCCGGCCAGCTCGTGAATCGCGGCGAGCGAATCGATCGCGAAGACTGTCTCATTGCCGCCACAGCCATGGCTGAAGACGAACCAGTGCTGACCCGAAACGTCGATCACTTCGACCGCGTCGAGGGCCTCGAGGTCCTGTCGTACTGATCGAGAAGCGATCGCGGCTGGTCGACGGCTGACCGACCTCCGGTCCGAGCCACCCGAAAGCGAAACGCTTTGTGCCGGTTGCCCACAACGTGGTGGCATGCTTCGAGAGGGGGCCCGACCGTGACCGACCAGTTCACCGAGATCACAGTGGTCGGCGACGACGACACGGGCCTGATCGCCGAAGTGACCTCACTCCTGTTCGAGCGCGGGGCCAACATCGAGGATCTCGACCAGGCCGTCCGGGACGGCCTGTTCCGGATGACGATGCTCGTCGACACCCGGGAGATGGTCTGTACGGAGTCGAAACTCCGCGAGGATCTCCAGGCGCTGGCCGACGACCTCGGCGTGGACGTGACAGTCCGGTTCCCCGAGGATCGCGAGACCCAGCGCATCGCCGTCCTGGTCACGAAGGAATCGCACTGTCTGGAGGCGATCTTCGACGCCTGGGCCGACGACGAGCTGGGCGCAGACGTGGAGGTGGTCATCGGCAATCACAGCGATCTCGAACCGCTGGCCGACCAGTACGAGGTGCCATTCCACGACATCGGCGACGAGAAGGGCACGCCCGACGAGGACGAACTCCTCGATCTGCTCGACGAGTACGACGTGGATCTGGTCGTGCTCGCACGATACATGCGCATTCTCTCCCCGGAGGTCGTCTTCCGGTACGAGCGCCGCATCATCAACGTCCATCCGTCACTGCTCCCGTCCTTTCCGGGCGCGTCGGCGTATCTCCAGGCCATCGAGGAGGGCGTCCGTATCGCGGGCGTGACCGCCCATTACGTCACGACCGACCTCGATCAGGGGCCGATCATCTGCCAGCGCGCGTTCAACGTCCCGCCCGACGCCGAGGTCGAGGATCTGGAACGTCGCGGCCAACCGCTGGAGGCCGAGGCGCTGCTGGAGGCGATTCGGTTGCACCTCAACGACGATATTTCGGTCCACCGCGGGCGGACGACACTTCGCAATCCCGCGGAATCCGACGCGCAACTCGGCGCGCCACCGGAACTCGAGGAGTTGCTGCCAGACCGGCCGATCGACGGACTAAGCGAGGTCGTCGAGGACTGATCCGTGCGCCTTTGTCTCCGGCCCGCCGAGGGCGCTCATGGCCAGGTTTGCGACCCGCGTCGAGCAGGTGTCGATTTCGGGCATCCGGGAGGTTTTCGAGGCCGCCAGCGAGGACTCGATCAACCTCGGACTCGGACAGCCGGACTTTCCCGCGCCAGATCACGTCCACGAGGCCGCCAGCGAGGCGATCGCGGCGGGTGAGGCCGACGGGTACACCTCGAACACGGGCCGATTCGAACTGCGCGATGCGATCGCCGACTACCACGACCGCGAGCACGACCTCGCGGTCGATCCCGAGAACGTCATCGTCACTGCCGGGGGCTCGGAGGCGCTCTATCTCGCGATAGCCGCGCACGTCGATCCCGGCGAGGAGGTCCTCATCCCCGACCCGGGATTCGTCTCTTACGAGGCGCTGACCCACCTCGCGGACGGTGTTCCGCGCCCAATCGGGCTGCGCGACGATCTGACGCTCGATCCGGCGGCTGTCGAGGACGCCATCACCGAGGACACCGCGATGTTCGTGGTCAACAGTCCTGCGAACCCGACCGGTGCGGTCCAGTCGGAAGCGGACATGCAGGAGTTCGCCCGGATCGCCGACGCGTACGACGTGGTCTGTCTCACCGACGAGGTCTACGAGCGCATCCGGTATGGCGTCGATCACCACTCGCCGATGGCCCACGGCGAGAACGTCGTGCTAATCGATGCCTGCTCGAAGACCTACTCGATGACGGGGTGGCGACTCGGGTGGGTCACCGCGAGCGAGGACCGCATCGAGCGCATGCTCCGGGCTCACCAGTACGTCCAGGCGTGTGCGAGCGCACCCGCGCAATTCGCCGCCGAGGCCGCCCTGACCGGGCCACAGGACGCCGTGGCGGAGATGATTTCGGCCTTCGAGCAGCGCCGGAACGTCTTGCTCGACGGCCTCGAAGACATGGGCCTGCACGTCCCGACGCCCGATGGCGCGTTTTACGCGATGCCCGAGGTGCCCGAGGGCTGGGTCGAGGCCGTCCTCGATCGGGACGTAATCGTCGTCCCTGGCGAGGCGTTCGGACCGAGTGGCGCGGGCCACGCCCGCATCTCGTATGCGACCGATATCGAGTCGATCAAGGAGGCGTTGGCGGCGATGCGGTCGGCGACCGAGGCGGTGCGGTGAGC
>JBDGTN010000079.1:0-10420 GCA_042216835.1 Halococcoides sp. | reverse complement strand
CGGAATCGCCGGTTCCACCGTTCGCCCCGAGATCCGCACGTCGACAGCCTCGATGGGAACCGTACCAGGCCGCTTCCGAACTGGACCGTCAAAACTTACAATGGACGACTCGTAACGTGGCGTTGTCTGTGTCGGTGAGCCCACGAAACAGCAGAAACCGATCTCGACAGTGCTGAAAGAATGTCGAAGTGGAATGAATTATTTGGATTTACGTCGGCTGAGGGTGTGATTGATACCGATGGTGATATTGATGCGATAATTCTCGGTGCCACGTTGCTGTTAGACCTCATCACGATCCCTCTCTACCTCATTCATAAGTTCAGGAAAGCAATATAAATCGGGAGAGATACCTTTGTTTTCGAACTGTTTCATCCACGCCGACGCAGAAACAGCCGAACACTGGGACAGCGATTCCCAACATGGTTGAATTTGCTAAACGAAACACGGCTGTCTGATCTGGGAAAATCGTTAACACGTCTCGCCCTCGAAGGACCTGTCATGCGCGGACGCGCCGAGAACGTCGGTCGAGCGGGTGGCGAGCGGTCCGAGAACGGGGAGGGTCGCGGATGGCACTGACAGTCGTGGTCCTCGCGGCGCTGGCGACGCTGTCCGGGCTGGGCATGGCCTGGGCGCTCGGCGCGAGTTCGAACTCGCCCCCGTTTGCCCCGGCGATCGGCGCGAACGCCATCTCGACGATGCGGGCGGCCTTTCTCGTTGGCATTCTCGCCGCGCTGGGCGCGCTCACCCAGGGCGGTTCGATCTCCGAGACGGTCGGGCGCGACCTGATCAACGGCGTCCAGATTACGCCGCTGGCGGCGACGGCGGGCCTGCTCACCGCGGCGGGATTCATCGTCATCGGCGTTCGGACGGGGTATCCGATCCCGGCGGCGTTCGCGGTGACCGGGGCGATGATCGGTGTGGGCCTCGCGCTCGGCGGCGATCCGGCGTTCGCAACCTACCGCCGGCTCGGCGCGTTCTGGCTGGCAGTCCCGTTCGTCTCGGGCACGACCGCCTACGGCACGGCCCGCATGCTGCGCGACGATCGCGTCCCCGAGACGACCGCGGTCCCGATTATCGCGGCGGGCGTCGCGGCGATCGTCGCGAACGTCCAGCTTGGGGTCCTGCCCGCACCCGAGGGCGCGACACAGAACTCCGTCGCCGGCGCAGCGGCGCTGCTGATCGACGTCCCGACTGTCGGATCGATCGACCCGGTCGTCGTCGCCGTCACGCTCGGGATGGCCGTCGTCGCGTTCGTCGCGATCCGGCGACGCACCCACCAGTCCCACGAGCGGGGCATCCGGACGCTGCTCATCGGACTGGGGAGTGTCGTCGCGTTCTCGGGCGGGGGCAGTCAGGTCGGTCTGGCGACCGGCCCGCTGGAGACACTGTTCGCCGACCAGTTCGGCCTGCCACCGATCGCGTTGCTCGCACTCGGTGCCGTCGGCATCCTCGCGGGCGCGTGGATGGGCGCGCCCCGATTGCTCCAGTCGACCTCCCGGGAGTACGCCCAGCTGGGCGAACGGCGCTCGATCGCCGCGCTCGTCCCCGGATTCCTGATCGCGCAGGCGGCCATCCTGCTGGGCATTCCCGTCTCCTTCAACAACATCATCATCTCGGGCGTGATCGGCGGTGGCCTCGCGGCGGGGTCGGCAGGCGTCTCCCGGCGGAAGATCGGGATCACACTTGGATTCTGGCTCGTGACGCTCGTCACGTCGGTGCTCGTCGGCTTTACGGTGTACACGGTCGTTTCGACCGGTCTGGGCATCCAGTGACGGGCCGTGCTTGTTTGTGGCTGCAGGCCCTGGATCGACCATGGCCACGTCGGACGATCCCGGGACGCCGCCAGACCGGCCGGTCGCACTCGATGACGGCGACGACCTCGACGCGTTCGTCCAGACCCACGAGTCCGCCCTCGTGGAGTTTTACACCGAGGGCTGTGGGATCTGTGCCTCGATGGAGCCCGTCCTGGGCATCGTCGCGAGAGAACGCGATGCGGCCGTGGGGACGATCAACCCGCGCGACGACCCGCCCCTGATCGATCGGTTCGACGTGCAGAGCGTCCCGCTGCTGGTCGTCTTCCGGGGCGGCGACCCGGTCGATCGTATCGCTGGCGAGTTCCAGCCGACCGAGGACGTGCTCGCGCTGATCGACAGGGCGGGCGAGTGACGCCACAGCGATCGGGGACCGCCGCGTCGCCAGTCACTCGGGGCTGACGCTGCCGGTTCGATAGCCCGCCAGATCGAGCGTGACGTGCTCGAAGCCCAGCGCACCGACGTGCTCGCGGGCCGCCGCCGCAAAGTCGGGATCGAGTGCGGCGTCGAGTTCGTCGGCCCCGACCTCGATGCGGGCCAGATCGCCGTGATCGCGCACCCGAAACTGCTCGAACCCCCACGATCGCAGGAGCGCCTCGGCGCGTTCGACACGGGTGAGGCGATCCGCGGTGATCCGTTCGCCGGTCGGAATCCGCGAGGACAGACACGCCATCGAGGGCTTGTCGGCGACCGAGAGGTCGTAGTGGCGGGCGATCGACCGGGCCTCGGATTTCGTGATGTCGTGGGCGCGAAGCGGCGAGTAGGTCTCCCGTTCGGCGACGGCCTCCAGACCGGGCCGGTGGCCGTCCCCGTCGTCGGCGGTCGTGCCGTCACAGACGACCGCGAGGCCCTCGCGATCGGCGACCCGTGCCATCGCATCGAGGCGCATCGACCGGCAGTGATAGCAGCGGCGTTCGTCGTTGGCCCGAAAGTCCGGATCGTCGAGTTCCGAGACCGTGGTCTCGACGTGGCGGATGCCGATCTCGTCGGCGACCGCCCGGGCGTCGGCGAGTTCGGCCTCGGGCAGGGTCTCGCTGCGGGCGGTACAGGCCACGGCCTCCGCGCCCAGCGCCTCCTGGGCCATCGCGGCGACGACGCTCGAATCCACGCCGCCCGAAAAGGCGATCAGGACGCCATCGCGATCGGCGAGATCGGCCACGGCCCGCGATCGCTTCTCGTCGATGGCCGATCCGTTCGTCGCCGTCATGGCCCGCTCTATCGGGTGCGCGACCTAAAGTCCGGCGTCGCCGGCAGGGCCCCGACGGGCGACCGGCGAGCGCCGTTCTGCCCCCATTCGCCCCCGGAACAGTTTCCCCTGTGGGCGCGAACGCCCGTGTGTGAGCGACGGTCCGGACCCGATGGAGTATTTTCCATACGCGGAGCCCTACGACCACCAGGCCGACGCGATCGGAGCGATCGAGGGCGCGCTGGCCGATGGGCGCGACGTACTCCTCGAGGGGCCCTGCGGGACGGGCAAGACGCTGGCCGCGCTCGCGCCCGCGCTTGCGGTGGCCCAGCGGACCGACCGGACCGTGCTGATCGCGACGACCGTCCACCAGCAACTCCGGCAGTTCGTCCGCGAGGCGCGCCAGATCGCCGACCAGCGGCCGATCCGGGCGTCGGTGTTCCGCGGGAAGGGGTCGATGTGCCACCGCGAGGTCGACTACGAGACCTGTCGCGTCCTCAAGGAGGCCACCCGCGATCTGGTCGATCTGGAACGCGATCGCGACGACCTGGCCGACCGGGCCGAGGAGTTGCTCGCCGACAGCCAGGCGGGCGACGAGGAGGCCGCCGAGGCCCGCGCGGCCATCGAGGACGAACGCGAGTCGGTCGCCGACGACATCGCCGCGCTGCGCGAGGATCGGGAGATCTGTGAGTACTATTACGAGAACCTGACCGGCGACACCGGGGAGTTCGAGGCGTGGCTCGACGCGGGCGTCCGGACGCCCGAAGCCGTCTTCGAGCGCGCCGAGATGGCCGGGCTCTGCGGATACGAACTGCTCAAGGATCGGCTCGACGGACTGGATCTGGTCTGCTGTAACTACAATCACGTTCTTGATCCGGCGATCCGCGAGCACGTCGTCCGGTGGCTCGATCGCGACCCCGAGGACGTGATCGTCGTGCTCGACGAGGCCCACAACGTCCCGAGTGCGGCCCGCGAGCACGCCCGGCGACGGCTCGCGAGCGAGACCATCGATCGCGCGATCGAGGAGTGCGACGGGGTGGCGGACGACCGGGCCGAACCCGCCGCGAACCTGTTCGAGACCGTTCGAGACGCGCTCGACCGGGTGGCCCGCGAGCAATCCGACGATCCCGGCAGCGAGTGGACCGACCACAGCGTCGCCCGATCGGACGGCCGAGACGCCCTGACGGTCGCGACGCTGCAGGCCTACACCGGCCAGGGCTACGCGGCCGACCTCGACGCGGCGCGCGACCTGGGCGAGGCTCTCGAAGAGCGCTACGAGCGGGCCTATCGCGACGGCGAGCACGACGTGCTCCGGGACTGCCCGACCGCGACCGTCGCGGACTTCCTGGACGCGTGGTTCGACCCGCCCGCGGGCGCCCACCCCGTGGTCGGCGTCCGCCGCGACGACGGCGAGATCGACGCTCGCGCCGAACTGTTCCACACCATGCCCCGATCGGTGACGCGACCGCTCGTCGAGTCGGTCCACGCGACGGTCTGCATGAGCGCGACGCTGCGCCCGTTCGACGTGTTCGAGTCGGTCGCCGGCCTCACCGATCCCGTCCGCCTGGCCTACGAACAGCAGTTCCCGCCCGAGCGTCGGCGAACCTACGCCGTCTCGACGCCCGCGCTGTTCGCGAGTCGTCGCGACGATCGCACCGTCGTCGAAACGGTCGCAGACGCGCTCGCCGATGCGATCCGGATGACCCCCGGCAACGTCCTCGCGGTCTTTCCGAGTTACGGCGAGGCCGAGCGCTATCACGACCGCATCGATCCGACCGGTCCGACCTACCTCGACCGCGCAGGCACGGACGGCAAGGCGATTCGCGAATCGTTCGTCGCCGACGACGGGGCGACGCTGTTTACGTCGCTGTGGGGCACGCTGACCGAGGGCGTCTCCTACGACGGCACCGATGCGCGGGCGGTCGTCGTAGTGGGCGTCCCCTATCCCCGGCTGGACGACCGCATGGACGCCGTCCAGGCGGCCTACGGCGAGGCGTTCGCCGACGGCGACGACCCCGAGGACGTGGGCTGGGAGTACGCCGTCGAGATTCCGACCGTCAGGAAGACTCGCCAGGCACTCGGCCGGGTGATCCGCTCGCCAGAGGACTTCGGCGCGCGCATCCTGCTCGACGAGCGATACACCGAACACGCCGAGATCGAAATGAGCGAGTACGCCGTCCGGGGGTCGTTCCCGGCCGAAGAGCGCGAGGAACTGATCGATATCGCCCCCGGGAAACTCCAGTTCGGCCTGCGAAACTTCTTCGCCGACCTCGATGCCTACGAGGGTGATCCCCCCGATCCCCGCTGATCCACCGCGACCGGACCACAGACCCCACCGGAGACCGCGGGACAATTTCGTTCACATCCCACACCGTTTATCTCACGACATAAAATGTCCATAAAGAAATAACTGTATACGACGCCATATCACTACTATGGTCGAGGGGAATCCGACCACGACAGAGGGAGTTCGACGACGCGAGGCACTCGCGGCCATCGCAGCGACGACGGGTGGCCTCGTCGGCCTTGCAGGGACCGCAATGGCCGCCCCGGGGGCGACGGTCACCGGGTCTAACGGCAACTACGAGACCACCAGCGGCGGATCGACCGTCTATTCCGGGGGTGACCTCGCAGCGGCGATCCGGTCCGGGATCGAGGCCCTGCCCGACGGGCGATCCAGTCGATCACGCGTCCTCGTCGAGGCGTCGGGCGAGATTTCGAGTCAGATCTGGATACCGAGCTATACCAGTCTGGACCTCCAGGAGACGGTCTGGGCGTCGGGCATCATTCCGTTCTACGCCGATCAGGTCGAGTCGATCTCGATCGAGAACCTAACCCTCGAGGGCAGTCCATCGATGGGGATGCGGATTCGGCGATCGGCCGACATCGAGTTGGGAACGATCACGATGAACATCGACTCCGGGATCGGCATCCGGATCGACGACGCCCACAACGACGGCGGATCGGAGTGGACCCAGGACGTACGCATCGACACGGTCGACATCACTGGCGCGGCCTCGCACGCTGTCGAAACCTACGGTGTCGATGGCTTCACCGCGAATCGGGTGACCGCGACCGACGTAGGTGGCTGTGGCCTCCTGTTGAACACGACGAAAAACGCCGAGGTGGGCCTCGTCGACGCGACCCGTGCCAACGAGGGCGGTGGGTACGCGGGCTTCCGGTGTGCGAACGACGCCGGGCCGTCGATTCACGTCGAGCGCGTCGAGTCGAGAAGCTGTGGCCGTGGAATCTTCACCGTTTCGGGCAGCCAGGGGATCACGATCGACGAGGTCTATCTGGAGGGTAACAGCGGGAACCTGATCCAGGACTCACGTGACGTGACGATCCGAAGCGGAGAGATCACAGAGACCGGCAGTTCGGGCGTCCGCATCGACTCCCGGAGCAGCGATCGCCACCCCCACACGCGCAACGTGACGATCACTGGCTGTGACATCAACAACAACGACGGCTACGGCGTCTACGAGACTGGGCCCGGCACCGAGGAGAACCGCATCGAAGGGAACGGGTTCTGTTCGAACGGCGACGGAGCGACCTCCATCTACGCCGACTCGACGGTCGTCACGGGGAACAACTACGACTGCTCGGGCGTGCCTGGAGGGACGCCCACGACCACCACGCCGTGTCAACCGACGGCGATCACGCCGTACCTCCACGTCGATGGCGGTTCGTGGCAGGAAACCGCCACCGTCACGATCGAATCGGGCCAGACCGTCGAATTCGGTCCCCACCCCACCGAGGGCGGGTCCTGGTCGTGGTCCGGGCCGAACCTCTCGGCGTCGACGCGGGAGGTCACTGTTTCGCCGACCGAGACCAGCACCTACACGGCCACGTATACGAATTCATGTGGTGTGGACTCCACGATGGAGTTCACGGTCACCGTCGAGTCCACGCCGACGGAGACGACGAACCCGACGCCAGGGGGCCCACCCGCAATCGACGGGACCGTTCCACAGGACCTCGACGGCGACGGCACCTACGGCGACTTCAACGCCAACGGCCAGATCGACTTCCCCGACGTGAACACGTTCTTCCAGAACAGCGATACGTCGACCGTCCAGGACAATGCGGAATTTTTCGACTTCACGGGCGAAGGGCAAATCTCACTCCAGGATGTGATGGCGCTGTTCGGGCGAGTCTGATCGAGAGGCGTCCGGCGGTTCGGCCCCCGATCACGACCGGTCCGCGACGAATCGGGACACACCGCGAATCGAGAGAACAACCGGTTTGTATCTGGAGCCCCATCTCCGGAACCAATGGGTAACGAGCTCCGACGGGAGCTGAAGCGGTGGGGGTTCTCCGAATCGGAGATCGATGTCTACATCGCAGTGCTCGCACTGAACGAAGCACGGGTTTCGGATGTCGCCAATCGGGCGGACGTGACCTCCCGTCACGTCTACCGGATCGTCGAGCGTCTCGAGGAGCGTGGACTGGTCGACGTGAACGACCACCTCCAGCCCACGGTCATCCAGGCGTCCCCGCCCGATCACGTCGAGACCGTCATGTCCAAGAGTCACGACAAGATCCTCGACCAGATCGAGAGCGAGTACGCCCAGCCGAGCGAGTCGATCGGCAACGTCGACGTACTCAATCACCGCCCGGCGGTCGTCGATCGGTGCCGAACGATGATCGACAGTGCCGAAGAGTGGCTCATCCTCGTGGCGCGCAAGAGCCTCCTCGAAGACCTCACGACCGACCTTCGCGACGCGGTCGATCGGGGCGTCCTCACGCTCGTGGTCACCGAAGACGGAAGCGACATCGACGGCCGGCCGCTGGGCGAGATCGCCAGCGTCGTTCGCGTCTGGGAGGACCTCGAAACCTGGGACGAGGCCGGCCTGGGCGTCGATTACTTCCAGTCGCTGTATGTCATTCCGAACGCCGCCGGCGCGGCCGCTGGGTCGTACAGTCCGGCGATCTACCTGGAACAGCGGAACATGGCCCCCCGGGTCATCGGATCGCTCCTGGGCAACGAGTGGCAACTCGGAACGGAAATCGCCGTTCCCGACCCCGTCGAGTTGCCCCATACGTTCGATAGCTTCCCCTGGGCGCTGGTGCACGCCGCACTCTACCGGCGCGAGAACGTCCCGCTTCGAGCGACAGTCGAAGGCACCTCGACGGACACCGGCCGGACCGAGACGTTGACGGGCGATGTCGTCGATGTACTTCAGGGCATGGTCGAGCCGTCCCGGAAAACGTTCTCGCTCGAACGCGTCCTGATGCTCGATACCGGTGGCGAAGAGGTCTCGATCGCCAGTCCAGGCGCGAGCATCGAAGACTACGTGGCACGCTCGGTCACCCTCGAACGTGGCTCCGGCGAATAGTGTCGTCGGTCGCCGGAACGGCTCCGACATCACATGTCGTATCACGGCACCAACAAATATTTAGTCGTACGGCTCTGGAATAAACGATGGGGGGTGACGGTCGGACCCGACGATCGGCTTCCGGGGGACAAATGCGATCCAATCACGGTTCGGATCGGACCCGATCTGTGAATTCCCCGGGACGCCGTCGTGATCGGGTCGTAGCCGCACCCCGCCGACCGGAACGCGTCGCCAGACTCCCTCGGTCTGGTGGTTCCCCTCGCCTCCGGTTCGATATGACAGCACTCGACAGCGACCGGTTCTGAACACTCATGACAGATAGATCACAAACTGACGCAGAGACCGAGCATCGATCGACAGCGAGCGAGCGACTGACCGACCTCAACCGCCGGAGATTTCTCCAGACCGCTGGCGTGGCCGGGGGAGCGACGCTGCTCGGCGCGTCGGCACAGCCGGTCGCCGCAGAGACTCACTGGAAAGAGCGCCGGGCCGACGACTGGGAGCAACGGGCCGACCAGCGCATCGCCGAGAATCAGATGGGTGATATCGAAGTCGTCGTCGAAGACACGGAGGGGCGGCCGGTACCCAACGCCGAGGTCTCCGTCGTCATGCAAGCCCACGACTACGGATTCGGGACGGCCGTCAACGCCCGTGTCTGGGACCAGAAAACCGACGAAGACGACTATCGACAGTGGATCCCGGAACTGTTCAATACCGCGGTGCTCGAAAACGGCCACAAGTGGAAATTTTGGGAGAATAACACCGATCGCGCCGATCGGTGTACGCAGTGGCTGATCGATCGCGGCCTCTATGTCCGCGGGCACACCTGTGTGTGGGGACGGACGGGTGTCGGAGCGATCCCGAACGACGTGCAGACGGCGATCGACAACAACGACGCCCAGACGATCAAACAGCGCTCGACCGAGCACATCCAGGAGATTATTTCCCACTACGAGGGCCAGATCGACGAGTGGGAGGTCGTCAACGAGGCAATGCATCACTTCGCGATGCAAAAAGCCATCTACGGCGACCGGATCAACTCCGAGAAACCCTGGACCGGCGATGTCCTTCCGTGGACCTCCGATCAGTTAACGTCGTGGTACCAGACTGCCGCGAACGCCGTCGACACCGACACGATTCTCGGAGTGAACGATTTCAATACTCTCGAAGGTCAGTGGCCCTATACGGAAGGGCGCTATCCCAGCGAGATCGATTCGCTGACGAACGACGGCATCGACATCGACTCGATCGGTTTCCAGAGCCACGTGGGGGCCCGCACCTCGAACCCGGGCGCGAACAACTCCAGTCCGGACGGTCGGCTGACCTACAGCGAGATCAACGAGCGTCTCGCGAACTTCTCGGAGTACGACGCCGATCTGAAGATCACCGAATTCGATATGTACAACGGCAGCGACTGGAGCGGCCAGGAAGAACGTGCCGACCTCATGTACACCTGGATGAAGACAGCCTACGGCCACCCGCAGGTGACCGACTTCATCATCTGGGGCTTCTGGGACGGCCGTCACTGGGAAAACGAGGCACCGCTGTTCTACGAGGACTGGTCGAAAAAGCCCGCCTTCGACGTGTGGGACAATCTGGTCTTCAACGAGTGGTGGACCGACGAGAGCGGCACGGCCGACGGATCGGGCGTGTACACGACCAGTGCCTACCTGGGAAGCCACGAGGTCACCGCCTTCGCAGATGGCACCTCGAACACCACGACCGTCGACATCACCGACCCAGACGGGACGACGACGGTCACGGTCACCGTCGACGCCGAGACGACGCCCACGCCGACCGAGACGACCCCGCAGGGTCCGCCCGCAATCGACGGGACGGTCCCACAGGATCTCGACGGCGACGGCACCTACGGCGACTTCAACGCCAACGGCCAGATCGACTTTCCCGACGTGAACCGCTTCTTCCAGAATAGCGATACCGACCCGATCCAGACCAACGCCCAGTATTTCGATTTCACGGGCGAGGGGCAGATCAACCTCCAGGACGTGATGGCGTTGTTCGGTCGTGTGTAACTCCTCTTCCAGGTCGTGACGAATCCAGTCACAGAACGTCTTGAACGTGAA
>JBDGTN010000119.1:3500-10715 GCA_042216835.1 Halococcoides sp. | reverse complement strand
CACCCATACCCATTCGACACACTCAATATATTCAAATCTTTCCTTATACACTACGGCACTCGGCGGATGCAGGCAGATCTATGAGTCAGGCGACACTCCCGGACCGTCTCCCTCCGGTTCGAATCCGGTCCCACGCATTGAACGAGACGGTGAGCAGCGCGAACCGTCGACGTGAAGGAGTCGGACCGGATTCGATCCCTGGAAACCGAGCGGAGCGAGGTTTCCTCCGGTTCGAATCCGGTCCACACGCCAGCGTTTTCGATGTGGAGGGTGCGGGGCGAATGGTCCCTACCCGATTCCGTGGCGTCGAGCCACCGCGATTCGCGAGCCCAGCGATCGAATCCGACGAACACAATGTGGTGGACCGCGAAGGATTTCCGGCGTCGTCGATTACGACCCTCGATGACCGACGCCGATATCGACGTGCCCGACGCCATCGACGGCGTCGAGGCCCGTGCGGACGGGACCGCCACGGTGACCGCGACCCCGCTGCAGACCGCGATCCGCCGGACCCCCACCACCGAACCGACCTGGACCGTCGAGGTGCGCGTGCCCACGATCGACACGGTCGCGACCGACTCCGTCGGGGCCGCCGTGCAAGAGGACTGGGTCGAGACGTTTCGCCGACGCGCCCGCGAAGCCGAAAACGCAACGCGCCGATCGGTCGACCCCGAGGTCTCGATCGACCGCACCGACGAGACCATCGTCGTGACCTACGCTTTCGAGGAGCGGGCCGTCCCACGCGCACTCGAAGTCGCCCGCGATATCGCACTGTTCGTCGAGGGGACCTACGTCCAGGGCGCGATCCCGGGCTACGAGTACGAACCACCGCTGTCGACGCTGTTGACTCGGGCGACAGAGAACGGCGATCCGGCCGCCTGATTCGAGTCGGGAACGCGAGTCGTCAGGATTTTGCGAGGCGGTCACGTACCCCGTACCGCCATGCCCAGTGCCATGGCGACATCATCAACACCGCCCCTCGCGGGGCCGATCATCAATGGACGATTCAGCGAAATACCTCATTCACGCCAGTATCGAAACGAGCGGGGTGGTCGAGCGGAGTGACGTCGTCGGGGCCGTCTTCGGTCAGACCGAGGGCTTGCTCGGGGACCAGCTTGACCTTCGAGAGCTGCAGGACTCCTCGAAGCTCGGCCGGATCGATGTCGAGATTTCGAGTGACGCGGGCCGATCGGTCGGGTCGATCACGATCGCGAGCGGCCTCGATCGCGTCGAGACGGCGATCCTCGCCGCCGCGCTCGAATCGATCGATCGCGTCGGCCCCTGCCGCGCGTCGATCGAGGTCGACGAACTCGAGGATATGCGCTCCGCGAAGCGACGCGAAATCGTCGAGCGGGCGACCCAGTTACTCGCCGATTTCGACGCCGAAGTACTCTCCAGCCGCGAGATCGTCGAGCAGGTCCGCCAGCAGGCTCGCATCGCCGAAATTACCGATTACGAGGGCTATCCCGCCGGGCCGCGCGTGGCCGACAGCGACGCGATCATCGTCGTCGAGGGTCGGGCCGACGTGCAGACCCTGCTGCGCTACGGCATCAAAAACGCCATCGCCGTCGAAGGTACAGACGTACCCGACGCCATCGCCGCGTTGACCCGCGAACGAACGGTCACGGCCTTTTTCGACGGCGATCGCGGTGGCGACCTCCTCCTGCGCGAACTCGAACAGATCGGAGCGGTCGATTACGTCACCTTCGCCCCCGAAGGCCGCGGCGTCGAGGACCTCACGCGCGACGACGTGCTCGACGCGCTCCGGGACAAGGTCTCGGTCGATCAACTCGAGGGTGTCGACGATCCGCGGACGTTCGTTCGGGGCTCCGCGGAGTCGAGTGAGGAGACAGCCGTCGGGGACGCCGACGAGTCGGCGGACGCGACAGCGGGTGAGACCGACGAGGGCCCACACGACACCACCTCCCAGGACGCCGTTGCAGAGTCGTCGCCCGCTGTCGAAGAGTCGGCAGACGCGACCACGGCGAGTGCGACCGACGAAGACGCGCCTCCCGGAGATGTCGCGGCCCACGGAGACGACGGGACGACGGACGAGAGCGACGCCATCGCCGACCCGCCAGCCACCGACGAGCGCCCCCAGACCGTCGGCGACCATGTCGCGGCGGTCATCGACGACGGGACGAACCAGGTTCGACTGCTCGATCCCGGGAACGCGGTGCTCGACGAGCGCGAGGCCGACGCGGCCTTCGACGCGCTGCAATCCGTTGATACCGTCCCCGAGACGGTCGTCCTCGACGGGACCGTCGATCAGCGCCTGCTCGATGTGGCCGCCCAGCGCGGCGTCGACCAGGCTATTGCCCGCTCGATGGGCGAGTTCGTCAAACAACCCGTCGGCGTCCATCTCCGCACGGCAGCGGAGTTCTGATCGATCGGCCTGCTTTTTGCCCTGGCGGTCGCCGATCGCATATGGGACTGTTCGACGGGCTTCGACAGCTGCTCGGGCTGCAGGCTGAGCAGTCGGCGACGCGTGAGGCCGATCCGGAGGACCTGTTCGGGATGAGCACCGCGTACCTCACGATGACCGCCGACCTGGACTGCCCGCCCGTCGGCCAGGCCGCCCTGTCCTTCGTGGATGTCGATAGCACGGCCTTTGCCGACGCCCGTGGGGCGGTCGAACGCGTCCTCGACGCTGGCGCGAGCGAGACCGGCACCGTCGCGACCGTTCACGAGGATCGCCACGGCTACGAGTGGGTCGTCCTCGAAGACGACGATTTCGAGGATCTGGTCACCTCGATTCACTTCGCCGCCGACACGCTCATCGAGGAAGGATTCGGGTCGCGACTGCTGGCTGCGCTGTTCGCGTTCGAGGCCCCGGAGTCGGGGTTCGTATACTGGGTGTACTCGTTCCGGCGGGGTGCGTACTACCCGTTCGCGCCCGAACCTGGCGCACGAGATCGCGACGCGGCCCTCGAATTCAAGCTCCAGAGCGTCCTCGACGGGGAACTCGACATCGAACCGGACGAGTCCTACTGGTATCCGCTCTGGCCCGAGAACGCGGGCCACCCCTGGGAGTGATCAGTCGCGGGGGTCGCCGTCGGCGACCTCGACCCCGAACAGCGTGGCGTACACGCCCGCCCAGCCCGCCGCGCGCTTCGATCGCGGTGGCTCGTTCGCGCTCATACCTGACTGTCTGTTAGGCACGCCTAAGTCGGTGTCGGTCGATCGCCCCGCCCAGATGGAGCCGATCGGCGACCCTTTCACACTTTCACTCTGGTGTTGACGACCCTTTATGCACCCCCGGGCGCAACCGGCTGATATGGCAACGTCAGAAGACCTCGAAGACCTGCCGGGCGTCGGGCCCGCAACCGCCGAGAAACTGCGCGACAACGGATTCGAGTCCTTCCAGGGCATCGCCGTGGCGAGCCCGGGCGAACTCTCGAACACCGCAGACATCGGCGAGTCGAGTGCGGCGGACATCGTCCAGGCCGCCCGGGAGGCCGCAGACATCGGCGGGTTCGAGAGCGGTGCGGCCGTCCTCGAACGGCGTGAACAGATCGGCAAACTCTCCTGGGGCGTCGAGGAAGTCGACGAGCTATTGGGCGGCGGCATCGAGACCCAGTCGATCACCGAGGTGTACGGCGAGTTCGGCGCGGGCAAATCCCAGGTGACCCACCAGCTCGCGGTCAACGTCCAGTTGCCCCCCGACCACGGCGGGCTCGAAGGGTCGGCCATTTTTGTCGATTCGGAGGACACCTTCCGGCCCGAGCGCATCGACGACATGGTCCGGGGCCTGCCCGACGAGGCGATCGAGGCCCTGCTGGACCAGCGCGACATCGACGGCTCGCCCGGCGACGACGACACGATGGAGGCGTTGCTCGAATCGGTGCTGGACAAGATCCACGTCGCGAAGGCGTTCAACTCCAACCACCAGATCCTGCTCGCAGAGAAAGCCCAGGAACTCGCCAGCGAGAGCCAGGACGACGAGTTTCCCGTCCGGTTGCTGTGTGTCGACTCGCTGACGGCACACTTCCGGGCGGAGTACGTCGGCCGCGGGGAACTGGCCGACCGCCAGCAGAAACTCAACAAGCACCTCCACGACCTGATGCGGATCGGTGACCTCCACAACACCGCCGTCGTCGTGACCAATCAGGTCTCGTCGAACCCCGACTCGTTTTTCGGCGACCCGACCCAGCCCATCGGAGGCAATATCCTGGGTCACACCTCGACGTTCCGGCTCTATCTCCGCAAGTCCAAAGACGACAAACGCATCGTCCGCCTGGTCGACGCGCCGAACCTCCCCGACGGCGAGGCCGTGATGACCGTCAAAGGCGACGGCCTGATGGCGGAGTGATGGCCGTCGCGGAACGACATCGGCGAATATCGCGCCGACCGAATCGAGCGCTCGACGGGACGCGATCGAATTGCGTCCTGACACACCGATGTGATCCCCACCGGTGTCGTGTGTGAAACGTACGCGTACAGATCGGAAGGGTCCACTCGATTGACCTCTTACTGAGACTCTTGTGTGGGCCACCAGTCGGACCGAGTGCAATGGTCGACCTGACCCGACGAAACCTGATGGCATCGTCAGTCGCCGCCGCGGTCGGTGCAAGCGTCGCTGGCGTCGCGAGTGCGAGCGACGCCGACACGCCCGGCGCGCCGAGCGTGCGCGGTTCGATCAAACGCTTCTCGACGACGGCGTACGGCGCTGAGGTGACCGGCCCGTTCGTCTTCGAGGACGGATCACTCCTCTATAGCCTTCAGCACCCCGATCCAGAGGCCAACAGCTCGCCGTTCGATCGCGGCGGGGTGGGCTATTTCAGTGGGTTCACCTTCGAGTTCGACGGGAGCAACGACGACTTCGAGGAAGTGAGCGTCCCCGAGAGCGAACGGGCCCAGCGGGATGTTCGCTCGGCGAGCGGCGACTACGAGATGCTGTTCCACGGTCGCGATCCGATCGGCGACGGCAGCGAACGGCTTGGCGTCCCCCAGACACCCGACGGGACCGATCTCACCGAGTTCGAGGGATCGAGCGGGGGATACGGATTGAACCCCGACTGCAATCAGTTCGTCGCGACGAACGACGACGGCACCGAGGGGTACCTCTTCACGAACTGGGAGAACTATCCCGGGGCGATCACGCGGGTGCCCCTCGCACAGAGCGAAAGCGGCGAGTGGACGGCCGATCTTGCCGCCGCGATGAACGTCGTCAACACGCCCGCCTTCCGCGATCTCGGCGGAACCTGGGTGAACTGCTATGGCGATCTCAGCCCGTGGAACACGATGATCTCCGCCGAGGAGAACTACAGCCACCCGCGCATCTCCTACGGGCATACGGTCAGCGAATGGGTCGAGACCGGATCGGGCGTCGGCCTGATCGGCGGCTGTCAGTTCTGGAACCGCCCGGATCCGAGTGCCATCGGCGACGCGATCACCCGCTACGCCGAGGCGGGCGATCTCCCCCGTGATTTCGACCCGCACGCCTACTGGTCACAGGGCGGCGTCGAGAAACTCGCCTACTATCTCGGTGCCGATCCGGTCGACCAGACCGACACGGGCAACGACCGCACGCCGATCGACGATAGATACCCGAATCCCTATCGCTACGGCTACTTCGTGGACATCCGATCCCCTGCCGGTGACCCGCCCGAACCGATCAAGTACTGGGTCATGGGGCGGGCGGCCTGGGAGGCCCCCGACATCCAGCGCGACGAGCGCACCGTCTACATGTGCTCGGACGGCGACAACAAGGGCGTCTACAAGTTCGTCGCCGACGAACCGATTCCGAGCTACGACGATCCCGCCGACATCGCCGGCACGCTGTACGCCCCCAAGATCACCCCCGAGGCAGACGGCACCGACCACCCCAGCCCCGCGCGAACGCCCCTGCAGGTCGAGTGGCTGGAACTCGGCCACGCCACCAACGGTGAGGTCGAATCCTGGATCGCCCAGTACGACGACGTTACCCAGGCCGATTACCTCGACGCGCACGCCCGGACCGACTGGCGAGAGGACTTCGAGACCGCCCTCCGGGAGGCCGACCTCGCGGTCATCGAATCGGGCAATCAGAGCTATATTTCGAACGAGGACATCGTCGCGTGGGCCACCCAGTATCGCGCCCACGGGCCCGACGGCGTCGACGACGATCTCCGAAAAGTACCGTTTCTGGAGACCCGAGCGGCCGCCAAAGAGATCGGCGCGTCGATCGAGTTCAACAAAGCCGAAGGGGTCGACAGCGTCGACGATGCCCAGCCCGGAGATTACGTCTACTTCGGGATCGCGGAGTTCAACGACGCACTCGCCGACGATGCGGGCGACATCCAGCTCGATCGAGTCGACGGCGGTGTCGTCTATCGGGCCGAACTCGAACCCGACTACAACGTCTCTCGCCTCGAACCGGTGATCGCGGGCCCCGACTTCACCGACGGCCCGACCGACGCCGACGACGCGATCCGAAACGTCGATAACGTCTATGCCATGCGCGACGGTCGCGTGCTCTGCTGTGAGGATGGCTTCGGCGGCCCAGCCCGATCGTATCCCAACGACGGACTCTACGTCTACCAGCCGACCCCGATCGTCGATGTCGAATCGGTGGCGATCCGCTCGGGAACGACCGCGAGCGCCGACGTGACGGCGTCGATGCTGCCCGAGGGCTTTTCCGGCGCTCGACTCACCGTCACGGTCGCCGATCCGGCAGTCGTCGAGATCAACAGCGTCGCCGTCCCGGACGACCTGGGGCTGACCGCGAGCACCGTCGGCCAGGACGGCGCGACGGCGACACTCACTATCGCGGATCTGAACGGGGCGATTCAGGCCGGAGCGATCGACCGATCGCTGGCGACGCTCGAACTCAGCCCCGGCGCTGCCGGCACGACCGATCTCTCGGTGACGATCGACCGCCTCGACGACGAGTCGGGGTCGGCCATCGACGCCGAGGCCGATCGGGGAGTCGTCGTCACCGGCCCACCGTCGATCATGGGCGAGCGTCCACCGACGGACCCGGACGGTGACGGCCGGTACGAAGACCTCAACGGCAACGGTCGGCTGGATTACAGCGATGTCGTCGCGCTGTTCAATCACCTCGATGCCGACAGTGTGGCGCTCAACACGGCCGCGTTCGACTTCAACGAGAACGGCCGGATGGACTTCGACGACGTTGTCGATCTGTTCGAGGAGGTCTGAGTCAGTCCGCCAGACCAGTACCGGGCTGCTCGAGGCCGCCTCGTCCCCCACTCCGCTCACCCACTCCCACAC
>JBDGTN010000119.1:0-3400 GCA_042216835.1 Halococcoides sp. | reverse complement strand
GCACACCAATTCAGCCATGACGGCACACATCCCAGCCATGACGGCACACCATCTCAACCATGACTCCACACCCAGAACCCCACGCGCAGGCGAGTGACCCATCGATCCACAGGACGTACGTGCTCGACGTGCAGATCCTCGAACGGAACGGACCCGACGGGCCCATCTATCAGTTCGAGGCCCCCAATCACGAGGGCCGAACGTTTGCTGAGGCCGAGACTGCCGAACTCTACGTCGATGTCTACTTCGATGTCAACGGGTTCGACGAACGAGGCGTCGGGGAACGCGGCCTCCCGCCAACGATCGTTCAGGCCGGCCGCGATACGATGATCGCGTATCTGTTCACCCAGTCCTGGGCGGATCTCGAATGGATCGCCTCGTACTACGGCTGCAAGCCTGCTCGGATCAAACGGTACCGGAATCGCGTCCAGCAACGAGCCAGTCAGATCCGATCCCGTGTCGCCGATCGAGACGTGACCGCGGAAGCGACCTGACGCCATCGACGAGGTTCCTCCGCGGACTCGATTGCACTCCACCGGCAGGACCGCGATGTCGACCGTCAGTCGTCGGCCGGTTCCCCGCCGTTCGGTGGCCGCTCGACATCCGCCAGATCCGCCCGACCCACCGAGGATCGATACTCGTCGATCGCCATGCCGTCGTCGCTCACCCCGAAGTTCTCGCGATACGCCGCCTCGACCCGATCCCGCTCGGCCGTCGAGAGCGCGGGCGTCTCGGGGGCCGCCGCCCACTCGCGCACGTCGTCGGCCGATCGGAACGTGGGTGTCACCGTCGCGACCGCGTCGTGGGCGAGCAGCCACTGGATCGCGGCCTGGCCCATCGTGCGCGTCCCGTCGGCGTGATCCGGCGCTTCCAGAAATCGCAGCGCTTCGACTTTCTCCCACCCGGCCTCGTACCACTCCTCGGGACGGTGCGCACGGTGATCGTCGTCACCGAGATCCGTCTCGGGGCGGACCTGTTCGTTGAGCAGGCCCGACGAGTGTGGCACCCGCGGGATCAGACTCGTCGCGGCGTCAAGACGGTCGATCTCGTCGAGCGCGTGGCGACCGGGCACTTGCTCGAACAGGTTGAAGACGAGCTGGACGGCGTCGACGCCGGCCTCGATCGCCGCAGTTGCCTCGGCGAGCCACCCGATCGAGGGCCCGAGCGCCCAGCCGACTGCATCGACGCGACCCGATTCCCGGAGGCGGTCGAGCGCGTCGAGTTCGGGGGCCCCGACTTCGCCAGCGTTCGCGTTGTGGAGCATGAGGAGATCGACGTGTTCGACGCCGAGACGGTCGAGCGAGCGGTCGAGGGCGGTCTCGATCCAGTCGGGGTCGATGCGTTTGGGGAGTTCGCCATGACCGGCCTGGGGGTTGTTGTAGAAGTCGTACCCGATCTTCGTCGAGATCGTCACCCGATCGCGATGGTCGGCCAGCGCCTCGCCGAACAGGCGCTCGCTCTCACCGTGGCCGTACACGTCGCCCGTGTCGAAATAGGTGATGCCGGCGTCGAGGGCGGTTTCGACCAGTTCGATCGCGTCTGCCCGCGATCGGTCGCCCCACCAGTCCGTTCCGACGACCCAGCCACCGAAGCCGACCGCGCTCACCTCGATGCCCGAGTCGCCGAGCGTGCGGGTCTCCATGGCGGCCGAACGGTGGCCGCCCCCTTCTCGGATTGGATACCGGCGACGATCGCCGGTCCTTGCGACCCGACTGCCGTCGGCCAACGTAAGACCTAAACTCGCGCCCCCTCGATTTCGGACCGCGCCAGGATGGCCGAACGGTAAGGCGCACGCTTGGAGAGCGTGTTCCCGTTCAGGGATTCAGGGTTCAAATCCCTGTCCTGGCGGTGGTGCCGACGACAGGATCGTCGCGTTCGCGTTCCGGGATCGGGCCGGTCCGGACCCGGAGACCCGCTCGGATCGGGGCCGATCCTGGACCGATTCGCGGAAACACACGGATTTATGGGCGTGCGAGGCGGACTGTCTGACGATATGGGACAGACGCTCACGGAGAAGATCCTGGACGATCATCTGGTCGAGGGCACCCTCGAACCGGGCGAAGAGATCGGCATCGAGATCGATCAGGTGCTGACACAGGACACGACGGGGACGCTCGTCTGGCTCCAGTTCGAGGCGCTGGATCTCGACGAGGTCCAGACCGACCTCGCCGCGCAGTACTGTGACCACCAGACCTACCAGTTCGACTTCCGGAACACCGACGACCACCGCTTTTTGCGGTCGGCGGCCGGAACGTTCGGCGCGCACTTCTCGCGGCCGGGCAACGGCATCTGTCACAACGTCCACAAGGAGAACTTCGCGAAACCGGGCGCGACGATGCTCGGATCGGACAGCCACACCCCCACGCCGGGCGGACTCGGCGAACTCGCGATCGGGGCGGGCGGACTCGATGTCTCGGTCGCGATGGGCGGCGGTGCCTACTACATCGAGATGCCCGAGGTCGTCGAGGTCCGCCTGGAGGGCGAACTGCCCGACTGGGCGACCGCGAAAGACGTGATTCTGGAGTTACTCCGCCGGGAGACCGTCAAGGGCGGCGTGGGCAAAATCTTCGAGTACACCGGCCCGGGCGTCGAGAGCCTGACCGTCCCCGAGCGGACGACGATCACGAACATGGGGACCGAACTCGGTGCGACCACCTCGCTGTTCCCCACCGACGAGCAAACGCGAGATTACCTCGATCGTCTCGGCCGGCCCGAGGACTACGAGAAACTGGCGGCCGACCCCGACGCCGAGTACGCCGATCAGATCGTCGTCGATCTCTCGGAGCTCGAACCGCTGATCGCGACACCGTCGATGCCGGACAACGTCGTCCCCGTCCGCGAGGTGGCGGGCGAGGATGTCGAGCAGGTCATGATCGGGTCCTGTACCAACGGTGGGTTCGAGGACATCCTTCCCGCCGCGAAGATGCTCGAAGATCAGGAGATCGACCCGACGACCGAGATGATCGTCGCGCCCGGATCGAAACAGGCCTCCGAGATGCTCGCCCGCGAGGGCTGGGCCTCCGAGATGATGGCCGCTGGTGTCAACTTCTCGGAATCGACGTGTGGAGCGTGCATCGGCATCGGCCACGTCCCCGCCAGCGATTCGGTCAGCCTGCGAACGTTCAACCGGAACTTCGAGGGTCGGTCCGGCCTCGAAGACGACAACGTCTATCTGTGCTCGCCGGAGGTCGCCGCCGCGTCGGCGATTGCCGGCGAAATCGTCGATCCGCGCGATCTCGGCATGGCACCGCCAGGCTTCGAGTTGCCCGAGGAGTACGACGGCGCGGACACCGACCTCATCCCGCCAGAGGAGGCCTCTGACGACGAACTCATCAAGGGCCCCAACATCGCCGAAGTGCCGCTCAAAGACCCCCTCGACAGCGATCTCGACGGGCCCGCA
>JBDGTN010000009.1:0-10745 GCA_042216835.1 Halococcoides sp. | reverse complement strand
GTGGGTGTCGTCTCGGTCGGCGTCGGGGGGCCGTCGCCAGTCGTGGCGGCGAGGATCCTCGCGGGCGCCGATTTGTTGCCCGCAGCGTCGATGGCCTGGACGTGAATCTGGTATGTCCGATCTGGCTTGAGGAGTCCCGTCAGCGTCGCCTGTGTCGATCCGGCCCCGACGCTCGCTTCGGCGGCGGTCTCGACGGGTCCGTGGGTCGTCGCCCACAGCGCATAGCGGTCGATGCCGGACCCGCCCTCGTCGGTCGGCGCGTCCCACGAGACGGTGATCGATCCGTCGGTCGTGTCCGTGACGCCCAGATTCGTCGGCGTCGTGGGCGCGATCGAATCGGCCGTCTCGCCCGGCGGGATCGAATCCAGCCAGATGTCGTCGATCGTGATGCTGCCGGTCCCCTCGAAGAACAGGCGGAACTCCGCGGGGTTGGTCGGGGCGTCGTGGGCGGCAAGATCGATCGCGAGGACGGTCATCTCGGTCCCGAGTTCCTGCCCCGAGAGCGCACCGAGCGTGTCCTGGAACGACGATGACTGGCCGCCGAGGCGGACCGAGACCTGTGACTGTTCGCCGCCGGAGGCGCCGGCCATCCGGAATTTGAGGTAGTCGTAGCCCGAGATATCGGTCCCGAGTTTGGAGCCCATCCAGCCGCTGCCGTCGTACTCGATCGAAATGCGGCCGTCGCTCTGTGTTGTCGTCAGTCCGCTCTGGCCCGTCCAGGTCGATCCCTGGCAGTTGCCGTCTGGCCAGGCGTCCCGGTCGTCGAAGGTGTGAATGAGAAGCGCGTTCTCTCCCGGGCGGTTGACCTCCGTACTGGCCGTCAATGTCCCACTCCGCGCGGACTCGTTGCCAGCGGTGTCGACCGCCGCAACGGCGACCTCGTAGGTGGTGTCCGGCGCGAGATTGGATATCGTGGCCTCGGTCCGACCGGCGGCGACGCGCGTCCGGGCGCTCCCGTCGAGGTATACCGTATAGTGGTGGACGCCCGACGGGCCGGTGTCGGTGACTCCGGACCACGACACCGTCAGCGACTCGTGGGTGCGATCGGCGACCGAGAGGCCGGTCGGCACGCCCGGCGCACTCGAATCGTCGTAGGCGTCGGTCGTGACCGTCAGCGTCGCGGGTCGACCCTCGTTGCCAGCGAGGTCGATCCCCGTGATCGCGATCCGGTAGCGGGTATCGGAGAGCAACTCCTCGACCGTATAGCTCGTCGCCTCGGGGCCCAGCGTGGTGCGCTGTCGGCCGTCGACGTAGACCACGTAGCCCTCGAACGGCGAGTCGCCGGGGTCGGCAGGACGGTCCCACTCGAGGGTGACACTGGTCTGGCCGACTGCCGTCGCGGCGAGGTTCGCCGGGGCCGCCGGCGGGTCGGGATCGTAATCCACCTGGGGAACGTCGTCGGTGCGAGCCTGCTGCAGCCAGTTCTTGACGAGGACGCCAGCGTAGTTGCCGTCCTGGCCCACGACCGACCACTCGCAGGGCAGATCGGTACAGAACTCGGGGATCGTGCCGCCATAGGGATTGCCGATGGCGTCCTGGGCGTTGCCGGTCTCGAAGGCGCGTTCGACCATGTTCGGCAGCCACACCGGATCGAAACACCACGCCGTCCAGTGGACCGGTCGGTTGGAGGCCCACTGCTTGAACGGTTCTCCGAAGCGCTTGTCGTTGCCACAGATCCAGTCACACCGGCCCTTCGAGTAGCCCCACTCGGTGACGAACAGTGGGGCCTGCTTCCAGGCGTTTCCGGTGTCGTCGTCGAAGTCCGTGACGGCGTGTCCCGGATAGACGTGATAGGTATAGGCCAGATTGTCACCGTCGAACTCGCCGTACTTGATGCCCCACGGCATCCGCGTCCAGCGGGGATTGCCGATGAGGATCATGTTCCGCGGCGCGCGTTCGCGGATGATGTCGACCCAGGGCTGGGCGACGCTCTTCCAGCCGTTCCAGATCACGTCCTCTGGGCCCCACCCCGGTTTGGTCGGCTCGTTGTAGAGCTCGAAGAGGACGTTCGGCACGTCCGCGAAGTGTGGGGCCATCGTCTTCCAGAACGTTCGCACCTCCTCGTCGAGTGTGGGATTTGGCCCCTTGGGGTTGCCGTACTCGTCGAGCGTGGCCCACGCGAGTTCGCCCTTGCCCCAGTGGCGGTGGTAGTCGACGATGCAGTACACGTCGTTGTCCACGCAGGCCTGGACGACCGGTTTGAGGTGTTTCTCGATGTAGTCTTCGAGGTCGTCGGCGGTGAACAGCGGTGGTTCGTAGTAGCCCTGCGAATCCCCGACCGGAACGAACTCCTCCGGCGGGTTGTCCATGTTCCAGGCCATCGGGACCGGCGGGAGTTCCGCGACGTCCCACGGCTGGACTGGCAGGCGGATGATCCGGGGGTGCCAGCCGTCGGTTCCATCGGTCGCCGCCCGGACGACCTGTTCGGCGGTCTTGCCACGCGCCGCCGCGGTGACGTTGATGCGTTTCGCGTCGGCGATGTTGACCCCGCGCAGAATGACCTGGTTGCCCATCGGATCCTTGATGAGATTGCTGTCGGACCCACTGCCGCGGTGCAGCCAGGGCGTGTTGAACTCCCCGGCGGCGGCCGTCCCGACTGCCCCCGTGAGGCCAGCGGCCGCGACGCCCGCGATGGCGCTCGATCTAAGAAAGTCCCGCCGCGTGGCGGCCTGGCGGTCTGTACTCCCGTCCCCTCGGTCTGGATCGACTGCCGGTGTCATGGGTGGATCACGTCGCCAGCGATGACTCTTCCCCGGCCCCCTGGCGACGATTCGTGCGTGAACTACTCCCGCGCTGCGAATAAATGTTGCGACGGAAATGGGATGGAAATAAGTCGCTGACCACTCATCGAGCCCTTGTAGCCGATCGAGACCACTCGTGCGGACCCGATCAGACCATCTGGAACAGCGCCATCACGTCCTGGAGGGTGATCGATCCGTCGTCGGTAAAGTCGTAGAACTGGGTGTTCCGGGAGACGCGCTCGGTATCGGAGTGCTGGAAGAACGTGTTCACGTCCGGGAAGTTGATCGATCCATCGCCCGAGAAGTCTTCGTACAGGCCGTCGCCGTTCGGATCGGTGGCGTCCGTCGGCCAGTCGGGTTCGCCGCCGGTCGTCGTGGTGGGTGTCGTTTCGGTCGGGGTCGTCTCCGTCGGAGTGGTCGGGGTCGTTTCCGTCGGGGTGGTCGTCTCCGTCGATGTGGTCGGGGTCGTCTCTGTTCCCGGCAGCGGCAGGTCCTCCGATCGCTTCGCCGCGAGAAGGTCCTTGAAGAACTTGCCGTGGTAGTTTTCGCCGCCCAGAAGGGTCCAGACGCCCTGTTCGCCCGAGAACATCGCGGGTTGCCACCGGGTATCGAAACACCACACCTGCCAGTGAACGGACGGATAATCCTCGAAGAACTGCTTGAACTGCTGGCCCTCCTCGGAGGTTGTGCCCTTGATGTAGTCCTGGCCCTCGTCGTCGTAGCCGAACTCGGTCATGAAGACGGGCACCTCCTCGGCGGGCGTGCCGAAGTACTCGCCGAGCGGCCGGAGGTTCGGATGCGCGTAGACGTGGCCGGTGTAGGCGAGATTGTCGCCCTCGAACTCGTTTTTCGGGGCCCAGTAGGTCCACTGGCTCCACCGTGGAGAGCCGATGAGGATGAGATTCCGTGGCGCGTTCTCGCGGATGGTGTCAACCCACGGCTGGGCGGCCTGCTTCCAGGTGTCCCAGGTCTCTCTGGCCGCCTGGGAGTCCTCGTTGGCCACGTCGACGCCGCCACCCCATGTGTTGTGTCCGGGATAGGGCGCGATGGGTTCGTTGTACACCTCGAAGAGGACGTGCGAATCCTCGGCGAACTCCGATGCCATGATTTCCCAGAACATGTGGAGTTCCTCGCTCAGCGTGTCGTTGGTGTACAGCAGTTGCGAGTCGAGATGCCGGTGATAGTCGACGATGCAGTACGCGCCCTGTTCGCCACAGAGATCCACCACCGGCCGCAGGTGGTCCTCGATGTAGGCCCGAACGTCGCTCTCGCCCATCGCCCCGGGTTTCGCGCCACCGTAGCCCTTGTTCAGGATGTCGCCGGGCTGACAGGGGATGCGGATGATCCGGTTGTACCACCCCTCGGACTCGTCGAGGGCCCACCGGGTGACTGTCTCGGCGTTGACGTGATACCGCATGTCCTTGTTGTCCAGCCGACCGGGGTCGGCGATGTTGACCCCGCGGAGCACGACCTGATTGCCCTGGGGATCGACGATGCGATTGCTGTCGGGCCCGTTTCTGGATGCTCGTTCGAGCCACGGGGTCGGAATGCCCTCCGCCGCCGAGGCCGTCCCGATCATCCCGGTTCCCGCCGCGAGCAGTCCGGCCCCTGCCATCCCGCGCAAGTACCCCCGTCGCGTCGTGTGTGTCTCTCGTTCCATGGTGATCACGGACGGTTCTCCGTCCTCGGTCCGCTCGACCGTTCGATTTAATTACGGGTCGAATGCCTCAAAAAGATTCCGTCGGAGTCGAAACGGCGATACCCCTGGCGGCCGACGTCCGGACGATGAGCGCAGTTCCCGGCGACCCCGCGGACCGCCCGCGGGTGGGTGCGGCGACCGATCTCCGATTCGAGGACAGCGTGGTGGAGTTCTGCGAGCGCGTCGCCGACCTCGGTCTCGAACACGTCGAGTTCAAGCGCGGCTACCTCGGCAGTCGATCGACGCCACCGCCGGCCCGGATCGGCGAGATTGCCGCCGATCACGACCTGACGGTCTCGATGCACGTGCCGTTTCGGGACTGTAACGTCGCGGCGTTCGACCCGCGGACGCGTCGGTCTGCCCTCGAGGCGATTCGCGAGACGATCACCGACGCCGCGGCCGCCGACGCGCGCGCGGTCGTCGTCCACGGCGGATCGGTCTCCGCGCGCTATCCCGAGCGCATTCGGGAGCGGGCGCGGTCGGGCGCGATCGACTCCCTGGAATCGCTCGCGGCCCACGCCGAGCGCGTCGGCGTCCCGCTCGCGCTCGAAAATCAGCCCCGGACCGATCGCGATCGCCGATTCACGACGACGCCCGACGATCTGGCCGCGATGCTCGATGCCGTCGATGCCGGAGCCCCGGATCACGCTCGCGAGAGACTCGACGTGACACTCGACGTGGGTCACGCGACCGTCTCCGGCCAGGACTGGCAGGCCTATGTCGATCGGTTCGGCGACCGGATTCGAGCGATCCACTTGCACGACAACGACGGGACCACCGACGCCCACGAGCCGTTCGAGGACCTCGCGAGCGTCACCGGAGTGCCCGCCGAGTATGCCGTCTTCGAGGTGAAATCGATCGACGATCTGGAGGCCTGTGTCGCGGCGGCCGGCGACTCGTGACGAACGCCAGCGCTGTCCGATCCGATCAACAGATCGATTTGGGTTCGATCCCCTCGGCTTCGAGGCGGTCGACGTAGGCCTCGTACGCTGCATCGACGAGATCGATCGCGGCCGCCTCGACCGCGTCGCGATCGACGCCGGCGTCCTCGATCGCCGAACAGACGCGCTCGCGGAACCGTTCGCGGGAGTCGACGACCGAGCGGACGGTGTCGGCGTCGCCGGGCCGGGCCTGCCCCACGAAGTAGCCGGTCTCCTGTTCGGCCAGTCGGATCGCGACCGTCGCCCACCCGATGAGCGTTCCCAACGCCGCGGCCTCCTCGCCGAGCGCGGGGTCGATCAGTGGGTCGCCTGGTTCCCCCGCGAGGTCGGCCAGGCGCTCGGCATCCGAACGCGCTCGGCGTTCGAGATCCTCGGCCCAGGACGCATCCCGATCGGCGAGGCGGTCGGCGATCGCCTCGCTCATGGCTCGATTCGCCGCGGCGATCGCCGGGCCGTCCATCGTGCCGCGCGTGGTCGCATAGAGGGCTTTCGACGATCCGAGGCGGGAGAGTTCGGTCTGGCGCTCGGATTCGAGCGTCTCTCGAACGCAGTCGGTCATATCGGAGGGAGGTGGGCCCCGGATTTGTAGGTGCCGACCCGGCCCAGCGTTGCCGCTGGTGGCGACGGAGAGGGTTTTGTCGCGCGGGCCCGAGCCCCCGGTATGCACGACGCGCTGGCCGCCGGCTATCGGTGTCGGGACTGCGATCTCGAACTCGCGACCGATCGCCTCGGGCCCTGCCCCGAGTGTGGCGGTCGCCCGCGGGTCGCGATCGACGACGGGTCGGCCGCAACGATCGACGACGTATCGGCCGCGACGTGGACCGACTGGCTGGTCGAGTCCGTCGACGCCCCGGGCATCGGTGGGACACCGCTGGTCGACCTTCCCGAGACCGCGGCGGCGGTCGATGTCGATCGGCTCGCGATCAAACGCGAGGGCGCGAATCTCACGGGATCGATCACCGATCGCGCCCTCGCGCCAGCGATCGCGGCGGCCGCCGAACAGGATCGGGGCGTCCACATCGCGAGTCCGGGGCCCGGCGCTCGGTCGGCGGCCGCACTCGCCGCCCGGGCGGGGATCGATGCGACGGCGGTGGTCCCATCGCGCTCGACGTTCGACGCGAAGGCGATGGTCAACGTCCACGGCGGGGCGATGCGCGTCGTCGAGGGGCGGTACGCCGACGCGCGCGCGGCGGCCACCGATCTCGCGGGCGTCGACTGCGCTCCTCTGGCGACCGGGCGACGGATCGCGGGCCTGCGAACGATCGCGCTGGAACTCGCGACCGATCCACCGGATGCGATCGTCGCCCCCACCGGCCACGGCCTCCTGCCAGTCGCACTCCGGGAGGGCTGTGCCGATCTCGACGCAATGGGCGCGATCGGATCGGTGCCGACGATCGTCGTCGCCCAGTCCGCCGGGTGCGCACCGATCGTCGATGGCGAGTCGATCGATCGTCCGGATACGGTCTGTGGCATCCTCGAAGTGTCCGATCCGGCGGCCGGTGACGGGGCCCGCTCGGCGGTCGCGGCGACCGGTGGCGACGCGGTCGCAATAGCGGACGACGACGCGCTCACAAGAGCGGTCCAGACGGCCCGACGTGACGGCGTCGCGACGAGCACCGCTGGCGGAGTCGCGCTCGCGGCCGTCGATCGGATTCGGGCCGATGGTCTGATCGACGGTGACGATCGCGTCGCAGTGGTCGATCCGCTGACGCCACGGTCCGACGCCGATATCCTCAGAAGTCACCTGATGCGATCCGGGGAATGAGGGCTCGCGCCGTCGAATACCGTCTGTCGGCCGAATCAGCCGATGTATCGCAGGTCCTCGTCGGAGGGGGTCGGCGTTCCCTGCTCCATTTCCTGGATGCGCCGGACGACATCCTCCATTTCGTCGGCGCGCTCTTCGAGTGATTCGTACTCGAGTTCGATGCCGAGGTGGGCCTCGATCGTTTCGAGGACGGCCCGTGCAGCCTTGGGGTCGACGAGGTAGCCGCTGGTCTCGCCCATCAGGCAGGCCGCCGAAACGTCTCGCCGGTCGCCGATGCCCAGCAGGAGTCCGGAGATGCCGACGATCCCGCCCGCCGGTTCGTCCTCGCGGAACTCGACGCCGATGTCTTCGAGCGGGTCGATCAACGAGTCGTCGGCCACCGCTCCGATCACGTCGTACTCCTCTATGAGTTCGCCGATGGGGACGCCACCGAGCGCGAACACCGTTTCGACCCCGAACTCGGCGGCAATGTCGAGAATCTGCTCGGTCAGTGCGTAGTGTCCCTCGGTGTCCTGGGCCTGGTGGTCGCCCGTGAGAACGAGCAAATCCTGCCCGCCCCCGGTCTGGATCGCGTGGAAGGCGACGTGTGCCAGATCGGTCGTGCCGTCCTCGATCGTCACCTGCGGGGGGAAGTGTGTCGAATGCACGCGTCGGACGCACTCGCTGTCGTGTTCCTCGATCAACTGTTCGGCGGCGAGTTTGCCGACGTGTCCCACGCCCGGCAAGCCCTCGACGAGGACCGGTTCCTCCAGTTCGACCTCGGCGATTGCGTCGACCTCGAACTCCTCCATGGGCGTCACTCGCGCTCGCGGCGCTTAAGTGCGCGTCGGTACTCGCCGTACGGATCTTCGGGCGAAAACGGGGCCGGCGCACTGTTGTGAGTGGGTCCGCCACACTCCGGACACGACTCCTCGAGCGTGTACACCGGTCGCTCGTGGGCGTCCCGCCAGTTCGCACACACCAGAATATCGGATTTCACGCTATTCCTCGTCGGAGCGGCGCTCGCGGTGGAACGTGGCGTCTCCGCCGGCCGCCTCGATGCTCGTGGTCGCCCGGTCGGCACTCGCTTCGAGTTCGGATTCGGCGGTCTTGTAGTCGGGGGCCTTGACGCGGACGCGGTACTCCGGCGATCCGACGTAGGTGACCTCGAGGTCGACCTCTTCGGGCACGTTCCCGTTGCCCGCGGCGGCATCGAGTGCCGCAGTGATGTCGTCGACACCGTCGGGTGCGGGACTCGTCAGATCGACATAGCCCGTGACGGTGACGTAGGGCACCGAGACGTTCTCGCGGGCGGTCTCGACGATGGCATCGATCCGATCCTCGCCGAGGTCGGTCGCCGAGAGCGCTTCGTGGCCGTGGATCGCGGCCTGCTCGAACCCCTCGTACATCGAGCCGAACTCGGCGAGCAGGGCGTTTGCCACCTCGGTATAGGTCTCCTCGTCGACATCCTCGCCGAAGGCCAGTTCCATCCAGTTGTCGGCCTTCTGCTCGTTTTTCCACTCCTGGATCGTGTCCTTGCGCTGGTGGTCGTTGACGTCTTTCAGCGAGAGATCGATCTGCTGGGCCGATTTATCGACATCGAGAACCTTCGCGACGACACGCTGATCTTCACTCACGTGGTCGCGAACGTTTTTGATCCAGCCGCTGGCCACCTCGCTGATGTGCGAGAGGCCCTGACGGTCGTCGTACTCGACGAGGTCGACGAAGACCCCGAAGTCTTCGATCTCCTCGACCCGTCCGACGACGAGTTCGCCCGGGTCGGGCCAGCCGCTGTATTTCATCGTGACTCGACGACGGCAGTGACCTCGCCCTCGATTGCGGCCATCCCGCCGGTCGGTCGGGCGAGCGTGTGCCCACAGACCGCACACGACACCTCGCTGGCGGCCTTGCCGAAGACGACCTGTTCGTTTTCACAGTCCGGGCACGTGACGCGAACGAAGTTTCCGGGCATAGTCAGTCCTGAAATTTGAGTCGGCCGGCGCGCCACCCCTCGCGGAGGTGGGCCTTGCCACAGTCGCTGCATCGGTACTTGAGGTTGGTTTTCTTCGTCGGTTTGTCCCCTCCGGGCACCTTCGAGAACTTGCCATCGTTCCCGATACCGGACTGGCGCTCGCTCTGGCGGCCGTCGACTTTCGTCATGCCCGAGGCCTGTCCCGTCCGAACCTTCTCGACCTCGTGTTCGTGGTGTTCGTTGCAGTGAGGGCAGTACGTATTAAATCGGCGTGGCATCTCCATAGATGATCGTCCTGTCCCTCGATTAGTCAGCGGCCATTAAACCCCCTACGATTCGGTCCGAACGGTCGTCCTGGTCGTCTAGACGGTCAGCACCGGTCGATCCGTCGACCGCATGACCCGACTCGCCGTCGATCCAACGGCGCTCGCAGCCGAGGTCCCCCGGTAGCCCAGGACGATGATATCGGCGTCGACATTCTCGGATTCCTCGACGATCGCCTCGTGGGGGGTTCCGTGACGGCGTGACGTCTCGCAGTCCACCGCCCGGTACTCGGCCTGTTCCTCGACGCGGTCGAGGATCTCCGAGCCGTAGTCTTCGAGTTCGCTGACGAGGACTTCGCCGCTGCTCAGCGCCGGTTCGCCCGTCACGTTCGTGTCGACGGCGAACATCGCGTGGACGGTCGCGTCGTACCGTTCGGCCAGTTGAAAGGCGTACTCCACGGCATCCTGGGCGTGGTCGCTCCCGTCGGTCGCGACCAGGATTCGGCGAAACATACCCGTCGGTACTCCCGGGAGGGTTAGGTATCTTGTCGTCGCGTCGCCGCTGGGCATCCGTTTCACTCGGCCGAATGGGAGAGGCGAGGAGGATGGAAAGGAGAGGAGAGCGCGGTGGAATGGGAGAAGCAAGGTGGAAAGAGTGGAGAGGAGAGCGCGGTGGAATGGGAGAAGCAAGGTGGAAAGAGTGGAGAGGAGAGCGCGGTGGAAGGGAGCGACGGTCACTGCGTCCACCGAATCCAAGGATTTACTCGAACCCGAAATAATATATATCCCCGGCCCCTACGTTGAAGTAGCCATGTTCGGACTACTGCACTCTCGATCGGATCGCTCCTCGAACGCCTGTGGTGTCGACCACTCCGTCGACAGGCCAGGCCGGGACCACTGCGCCGTCGTCGAACCCTGAGCGAACGTCGCTGACGCGTCGGCCCTCCCCCCGTTCTTGACACCGGATTTCCGGGACTCGTCGCGGCGGTCGTTTTCAGATCCCGACAGATGCCAGTCCGTCACCAGAGTCGGCCGAGTATTTTCTCGAAACCAAAAGAATATATTTCCCCGGGTGCTACGATCCGATGATGCCCTCCGAGAAATCCCCCGCTGACGAACGGCGTGACGACCGCACGGTCCAGATGGCCATCGATCGCCCCGGTCGCGATCGGTGTGGCGTCGTGGTCTATTGAACGGTCGTCGAGAGCATCGGGCGGCAACTATCTTGATACAGCGAGAGAATCCCGCCCTTCCCGCGAAGGACGAGCGTTCCGACGCTCAGTCGGAACCGAGGACTGAGCAGGGCGGGAGTGAATCGCGTAAGCTCTGATGAGAAGCCGCCGAGTTACTGCTGGTCTTGAGTCTCCAACGCTTCCAGACCAGCT
>JBDGTN010000063.1:2355-10957 GCA_042216835.1 Halococcoides sp. | reverse complement strand
CTCCAGATTCGCGCCGACGCGCCGATGAACCGGTAGGATTCGTGTCCATATGCCGGTGAACTACCCCGCCCTACTTCGCTCGGTCTGACGACCTCGCTCGTTGAGGGCGGGGCTTCCCCGTTCGATGACGCGACTTGCAGATACCACACGGGTATCCGTAGCGGTCGCAGTCTCCGGGGGCGTGGATTCGGCCTGTCCCATGCCTAATTCAGAAAAAGCGCGCTGAAGGATGTTCTTCGCGGCGTTGGCGTCCCTGTCGTCCTCGTATCCGCACGATGGACAAGAGTGCTCGCGCACCCACAGGGGTTTGTCGGTTTCGACGCCACAGTTGCTACACTCCTTGGTAGTGCCACGCGGATTGACTTCTACGAGGTGCGTACCGGCGCTCTCAGCCTTGTATCGCAGTATCTCGATGAAGGTTCGCCACGCGGAATGTGCTGTGTTTCGACTGTTTCGGTCTTGCTCCATCATACCGCGAACGTCCAGGTCCTCGACGGCCACCACGTCGTAGGTCTCGACGTAGTAGCGAGCAAGTTTGTGCAGGAAGTCACGGCGCTTTCGCTTGATACGGTCGTGACACCGGGCGACGATCGTCCGTTGCTTCTCGTAGTTGTTTGACCCCTTCACCTTGCGCGAGAGTGTCCGCTGTTCCCGCCGTAGACGTTCCCGTTCGTCCGAGAGGTCCAGCGATTCCACGGCGGTCCCGTCGGTATCGTGCGTGTACTTCAGGATACCCACGTCGATGCCAACCGTATCCTCGGGGTCGATGGTTTCGGGGGCGGGTTTTTCGGGTTGTTCGTCGATCTCAATGCCGAACGTCGCGTACCAGTTGCCCGTGGAGTCCCGTTTGATGCAGACCTGTTTGATGGTCGCGTTCTCGGGAATCTCGCGGTGGTACGCGATTGGTATCTCACCGATCTTGCTCAGTCGAAGTCGATCCCGTCGGGTGTCGGTCTCGATGAGCTTGAACCCGCTTTGGCTGTAGGTGAACGACTTGTACCACCCCGCCCCCTTCCAACGAAGCGCACCGACGTTGTACCCGTTCTCCTTTTGCCCTGAGAGTGTGCGAAGGTTGTTGTAGAGCCGTTCTACGACGACCTGAAGCACCTTCGAGTGTACGTCTTTCAGGTCGAGCCACTCGCGTTTCAGGTCGGGGAGCGTGTTCTTTTGGGCGTATTCCGAGGGGACGTCGTCGGCTTCGTTCAGCCGGTTCAGGAAGTGATTGTAGACCTGTCTACAGGTATCGAGCGTCTGTGCCAACACTTCGCGTTGGTCGTCGGTCGGATAGAGCCGATACCTGTAGTTGTAGTTCATCGGTCGTCTGGGGGCTCCTCACGTTGGTTCTCGACATATTCGATGAGCGTATCAAGCGACACTTGCCCGGTGGAGATGAGGCAGTACGAGTCTGTCCAGAACGAATCACCCCAGAGTTTGTCCTTGATTTCGTCGTGGAACTCGTTTCGAATCCGTCGGGCGGTACTCCCTTTGAGCGTGTTGATGAATTTGGTTAGGTCGGTACTCGGCTTGGCCTTGAACAGGATGTGTACGTGGTCGCCGTCGGCTTCGAAGCGTTCGATTTCGACGCCGTAGTTGTCTGCGAACCCCCCAATGGCTCCGCGCATGAAGTTCTTCATGTCCTCCGTGAACACGTCACTTCGATATTTGACTATCAAAACGAGGTGGTAGTGCAAGGCGTACACGGAGTGCGAACTTTTGTCGAGGTCGGACACCATTGGCCTTTGTCTACACTCCAATCTCCGCACCCAAATGGTATAGTGTTTCGTTTGGATACCCTGTCCCGCACGACACCCTATGACGGTCAGAGCTTACGGCGCGTATCCCCTCCCTACTCGCTCGCTTCGCTCGCTCCTTGAGGAAGGGGTATTGCGCCTGTTATAGGATAAACCGGCAGGGCCCGGCCCACTGCCATCGTCGGCGGCCGATCACGAGCGACCGATCGCGGAGAGAAACTGGTTCAATCCAGTGACTGGACGCCCGTCGAGTCTCCACCGCCGAAATCTGCCGACTCCGATCGAGATGGCTCCTCGCGACGGCGATCGTACGCCTCGTGCCACTCCTCGATCACCGGCCGACTCGCCGCACCGTGGTCGGTGTGGCGTTCGCGCACCTGGATCAGCGCGGGCGTATTCATCGCGTCCCCCGAGACGATCGCCTGCCCGGGCGTCAGCCCCGGGAGTTCGCGAAGCACGTCCTCGCCGGCGGCTTCGACCGACTGTGCGATGGCGTCCTGATCGGCTGGATTGTTGATCTGCATCGTCACCTGCGTTCCGCACTGGCTGAGCACGTCCGGATCGATCTTCGAGGGGCGCTGACTGACGATCCCCAGGCCGAACCCGAATTTCCTGCCTTCGGAGGTAATCGTGCGCAGAATACCGAGCGACGGGGCATCACCCGAAGCGGGCGCGAAGCGATGGCCCTCCTCGAACAAGGCGAAGAGGGGATGTTCGATCGACGAGTCCCGATCGCGGACCGCGTCGAGTCGTTCGCGATACAGGCGGCGCAAAAGCACCGTCGTGACGAGTTGCTGGTTCCACCGATCGAGGGTATCCATCTGGATAACGGTACACTGTCCGGGATCGACGATATCCGCGAGCGGGACGTTTCGCTCGGGGTCGAACAGATCGTTCCGCTGGATCGACCGACGGAGACGCCACTCCAGTGCGCCGACGCTCGCGTCGTCGGCACCGTAGATGCGTTCCATCTCGGCCACGAGGTCGTCGACGCCCCAGGTGCGCCCCTCGGATCGCTGCAAGGCCCGCCAGCCTGACGCAAGACGTTCCTGCATCCGATTGCTCGGGTCGTCGAGAATCGCCATCACGTCGCCGATGGTCAACTCCGAGATGCGGACGTGCAGGCGGTCGGGCGTGAAAAACTCCACGTCGGGCTCGTAGCCGTCCGCACCCTGGAAGGCCTCCTCGCCCTGCATCTCGGCGAGCGTGTCGTACTCGCCGTGCGGGTCGAAGACCAGAAGCGACGCCCGCGCGTCGGGTTGCATCATCTCCTCGATCAGGACCGACGCGGTGTAGGATTTCCCGCTGCCCGTCGCCGCGAGGATCGCCAGATGCGTCGATGCGAACTCGTCGATCGGCAGGTGAATCCGGGTCGCCCCGGCCGGCCGGTTGAGCAGCCAGCCCACTTCCGCAGTCCCCTCGATCGCCGATACGTCGGCCGCGTCGGTCTCACACCCAAGATTCGGCAGCACGGTTTCGAGTTGTCGATCCGGTGCGATCGCGATCGGCGTCCCGGGGTCGGGCAACTGCCGCGGATTCGCGAACGTCGTCATCGCGGTGTCGTAGTAGCCCACGACGGTCGCCCGCAGGCGATACAGTTCGGTGTCGTCGCTCGGTACGCCGAGCGTCGCCGCGACGGTTTCGGGCCCGACACCCGGATCGGCGAGATAGCCGTCCGGTAGCCCACGGATCAACTCCCGATTCGTAACGCGGGCGATCACCGAGCGATCGGTGCCTTCGACGGCGACGCGATAGGTCACGAACTCGCCGGTCTTGATCGACTCCTCCGCGGGCGCGACGATGACGAATTCGTTGGCGTCCTCACCCGGCCCGGCGACCGTTCCGATCGGGTCCATCAGACGACCCCCCGGCGTTCGCTGGCCTGCCAGGCCACCTGCTCTTCGACGACATCGAGGACGCGGCGTGACTGGTCGTCGACGAGGCCACGCAGTCGATCGATCACCGCGAGGACGACCTCCGCGCCCAGGTCGCCCGCGACATCGAGGAGCCGATCGACATACGCCAGGCGCACCTCGTCCTCGACCCGGTGGAAGGCCGCCGTCATCGCGTCGGGACAGCGATAGACCGTATCGTCGACGGCCATCGTCCACCGGGGCATGCGGTGGCTGGGCTCGGCGATCGTACCGTCATCGGTCAGTCGGGCGGTCCCGAGCATCGCGACGCCGGCGAGCGTGGTGCGCTCCTCGACGTAGGCCGGCGTGAACTGGGGCTGATCGTCGCCCGACAGCCGCGGTCCGGTCCGTCCCTGATCGGGATCGACGAGCTGGGTATCGTAGATCACCCCCACGACGGCCCGGCGGGTTCCGTCGATGTCGGTATCGACGTACACCGGCTGGCCGAACTCCCGCTCGTGAGGTTCGGGCGGATGCTCACAATCCCGGTCGCCGAACACCTCGACGACGTAGTCGAGGTGGCTGTGCGAGGAGACGATACGTCCGATCCGGACGGGCGCGGAGCGACCGTCGGACTGGCTGTCGGCTGGTGTGCTCTCTCGTGTCATCGTCGACGGAGTTCCTTGCTGCGTGCTTTCGCCGTCCACTCGATCGGGACGTCGCTTGCTTCGGCCCAGCGCCGGACGAGACGGTGAAATCGCTGGCGATCGGTCGCGTCGAGCACCGCATCGCTGTCGACTTGCTGGAGAATCTCGGGATAGCCCCGACCGACGCCCGCCTCGGCGCGGACGACTGCGACGGCGTATTCGAACAGCGAATCGTACCCTTCGGGGCCGTCGGCCCGGCAGCACCACCCCGGGACCTCGATCCGGTCGAGTGCCGACCCCGGTGGGACGTTGAGGTACGAAAAGCAGATGTCGTCGCCAAATTCGTAGGAAATACCCTCGTAGGTTGTTTCGAGTCCGTCGACGCTCCCGTCTCGTTTCGAGAGAAACGGGATCGTCCGGTCGCCCCAGGGGCTCATCAGGTCGGCGAGTACGTCGGCGTCGGAGACGACGCGATCGTCGCCAAACCGCTCCATATCGAGCAGACGGGTCATCTTCACGAGTTCGGTCGCACTCGAATCGGCCACGTAGCCCACCAGCGGCACCTCGTGATGGGCACTCGCAGCGATCACGCGACTCAGCGTGTCGAGATACCGATCGCGCGTTTCGGGAGCCAGCGGGTTGGCAAAGGACGCGATCAGCGGGCCGTCGTACAGGGCGATCGGCGGCCGATCCATCTCGCCAGCGTCGCGGGCCTCGGCGATCGCTTCGATCTGCTCGACCAGGACCGACCCCTCGTGTTCGAAGCGTTCGTGGCCGACCAGCTGATCGTCGACGAACCGGTACTCGCCATCCTCGGATTCGCACGTGAGCGCATCGGGCCCGAGCAGTTGGCCCTCGACCGACCGGTCGAGTCGCCCCTCGGGATCGTGATAGTTGACCGCCCACGCCGACTGGACATACGCCAGCGGCACGGTGAACTCAGTCGTCGGCGGGAGTTGCGAGCCGTCGACCGCGAGGACGGGGACGCCCCGGAGAATCTCCCTGGCCCACGCGTTGACATCCTCGTGGTGCTCGAAATCGTCGCTCGCTGGATGGCCGACGATCAGGCTGTCGGCGTCGTCGAACGCCGCCCGGGGGACCGCCCCGGGATAGGAGTGCTCGGCCAGCGCCGCCCGGATCTCGTCGGCAGTCCACTCCTCGGGCAGGCGCGCGATCGCGTCGCGATACCGGGCGATCCGGCCGGAATCGGTCGCCGCGTACCTCGCTATCGCGTCGGCACTGGTATCGAGAGCATCGGCGACGGCGCGTTCGTCGAGCGCCATCAGTCGACGACCACCCGGGAGGTCTGTCGATCTTTCTCGATCGATATCGTGGCGTCGGTCATCGAATCGAACGTGCGATCGTGGCTGATGACCGCGAGCTGTTCGAAGCTATCGAGGCGCTTCAACTGCGTCACGAGATTGCGCTTTTTCTGCCGATCGAGGTTCGCGGTCGGCTCGTCGAGGAATGCGACGCCGACCGCGGCGACCTGTTCGAGAATCGCCAGCCTGACGGCGAGTGCCGCGGCCATCTTTTCGCCCCCGCTGAGCGTCCTAAAGGACTTGCGCACGTCGGCGTCGTGGACGACGATTTCGTAATCGCTGGTCCACTCGAGCGTTTCGGCGGCCTGGCCGCGGATCGATCGGAACAGTTCGTTCGCGCGGGTGCCGATCCGGTCGGTGATGATCTCGCGGAGTTTCGGCCCGGCCTCGCGGACGTTCTCGCGAATCCAGGCGGCAAAGGCCTCGTCGGCGCGCAACGCCCGGAGCGTCTCGATCTTCTCGGCGCGTTCGTCGACCAGCGCTTCGAGGCGCTCGATGTCGGACCGGAGGTCGTCGAGCCGATCGCGCTTCGTCGAGCGCGTGCCACGAGCCCGCTCGATAGCGCCCTCGAGCTCGTCGATATCGGCCTCGATCGACTCGAACCGGTCGGGATCGAACGCCTCGCGGGCGCTTTCGAGGTCCGCGGCGAGGCTCTCGCGCTCGTCCTGGTGGTCGGCCAGCCTCGACTCCAGCGCTGTGACCTGTTCGTGACGATCCTCCACACGCGCTGCCTGCTGTTTGTGCTCGACGAAGGTCTCGTGAGCCTCCTCCGTGGCCTCGATCGTCGCCGAGACCGACTCCAGGGAGTCGTCCAGGCCCTCGAAGTCCTCGAGTTGATCGTCGATCGCCGCGATCGCCTCGCGGGCCTCGGCCAACTGCTCGCGTTTCGCCTCGAGGGTCTCGGGGACATCCTCGTGTTCTTCGAGCCTGAACACCGCCGTCTCGTAGGCGTCGGCGGCCTCTTCGAGCGCATCGCGTTCGTCTTCGAGAGCCGATCGCTCCGCCAGTTCCTCCTCGATAGCGTCGAGTTCGGCCCGTGCGTCGGCGCGGTCCTCGCGGAGCGAGGCGCGCTCGTCGGTCAGCGATTCCAGTTTCTCGCGGTGCAGTTCGAGCGTCTCGACGCGACGCTGGACCTCCTGGGCGGTCTCGTGGCGGTCCCGGAGCGATTCGAGATCGTCGGCGAGCGCCGCTCGCTCGTCGTCGATTTCGTCGAGGCGCGCCTCGCGCTCGTCGATCGCGGCCTCGCGATGGGCCGCGTCGAGGGGGCGATCGCAGGTCGGACAGGGCGCGTCGACCGCCGTGTCCCGCAATCGCTCCAGTTGGTTCTCGATGCGATCGCGCTCGGCGGCAAGTTGCTTTCGCGTGGCCTCGATCTCGCGGATGCGGTCGGCCAGCGTTGTTGGATCGGCCGTCGCCTCGTCGTCGGCCTCGATCGATGCGATCTGCTCGCGTTTCGACTCGATTTCGTCGTCGATATCGTCGATCTCGGCGGTCAGATCGTCGATATTCTCGCGGAGGCGCTCGGCCTCTTCGGCCCGGTCGTCCAGGGCATCGAGACGCTCGTCCAGTTCGTCGTAGCGAGCCTTCTGTTCGGCCGTGGCCTCCAGCGTCTCTCGGGCGGCCGACAGCGTCTCGCGATCGGATTCGAGCCGTTCGATCTCGGCCTCGATCGCCGAGACCCGCTGGGTGTGCTCGGCGCGGCGCTCCCGGAGGTCGTCACGCTCGTCCCGGCGTTGTTCGAGCGCTTCGCGGCGCTCGACGGCATCCAGGTATCGCTCGTGGTCCTCGCGGGTGGCCTCGCAGGTCGCCGCCGCCTCCTCGGCGGCCTCGAGTTCATCGCGAGCGGTCGCCAGTTCGCTCTCGGTGGCCTCGATTTGTTGGTCGAGCGATTCGATTGCCGATTCCAGCGACTCGATGCGGTCGCGGCGTTCCGCCAGGCGCTCGTGGGCCTCGCGTTTGTCGGCCAGCGTCGCCCGTCGCTGTTCGATCGTCGCCTCGATCGACTCGATTTCGGCGGCAAGATCGGACGCGCGCTCGCGCTGGTCGGGCAGGGCCTGCACCTCGCCAGTCAACGACTGGATCTCGTCGCGAACCTCGCGCTGCCGCGTCTCGATCGCGTCCGGGACGGCCCTGAGTCGGTCCCAGGACTCCTCGTAGGCCTCCAGATCGAGCAACGCGTCGAAGGTTCGGGTGCGATTCGCCGGTGTCTGTGCGAAATCCGAGAGAAACCGGGTCTGGGGAACGCCGATACAGGACTCCCAGAGGCTCTGCAGCGCATCTGGATCCTCGACACCGAACTGGGCACACAGCCACGTCCGCAACTCGGCGACGGTGCCAACGTCCAGATCGATCCACTCCTCGGTCGAAAAGTCCCAGCGGTGGATCCCGTGGTTCGACCGGCCGACCGATCGGGTGACACGATAGCGCTCGGTGCCGCCGTCGGTCGACTGCTCGAAGGTGACGGCGACCGTGCCCGAACTCGCCCCCTCGCGGACGAACGCCGAATTGGTAACGGGCAGCGAATCGAACAGCGCGAATCCGATCGCCTCCTGAATCGTCGATTTTCCCGCGCCGTTCTCGCCGAGAATCGCCGTCACGCCACCCTCGAACGGAATCTCCGTTCGGTCCGCGTAGGATTTGACGTTCGTGAGTGCGATCTTCGTAATCTTCATCGGTCGCTCACCTCGCTGTAGTCAGTCAGCGTCGTTCGGTCGCCCTCACCGGATCGCTTGTCGGACGAGGCGTCTGACGCCGTCTCGCCCGGGTCGGCGTCACTGTCCTCGCTCCCGGAGCCGTTGTTGCGATCGTCACCGTCCGAATCGGCCGGATCGCCGTCCTGATCGGGGGAATCGTCATCCCGATCGGGGGAATCGCCATCTCGATCGGCGGGCGCACCATCGCCCCCGGCGGATGCGCCGGAGTCGTTCACTGCCGTCGTATCTCCATTGGATGGCAAATCGTCATCGAGAACCGATCCCTCCTCGGTCGTCGACTTCTCATCGGAAGACGTTCCCTCCTCGGTCGTCGAA
>JBDGTN010000063.1:0-2255 GCA_042216835.1 Halococcoides sp. | reverse complement strand
TCCCTCCTCGGTCGTCGACTTCTCATCGGAAGACGTTCCCTCCTCGGTCGTCGAATCGTCATCAGCACCGGACGATGCGTCGCCGTCCGACGCGCCATCGTGGTCGACCGTGCTGTCGTCGGCCTCCTCGAACGGGTCTTCGTCGATGTCCAGAACGACCGTCTCCTCCCGATCGGGGAACAACTCGCGGCGGGCCGAACTCACGGTCTCGCGGATATCCTCGACTGCTTCACCGGCCTGGGCCATCCGGTGGGTCGTGCCGAGGAGGTCTGCAACGTCGTCGGTCGCCTCGTCGTACGGCGATTCCCGCGCGATCGTCTCGAACACCCGGTCTTCGAGTACGTCGGTGTTCAATCGCCCGTCCGAAAAGATGGCCTCGTCGTCGATCTCTGCGACGAGATCCTGGACCGACGCCGTCCGAATCGCAGAATTGACCTGAACGTGTAACGCGTCGACGGTATCCTCGACCCACGCAGCGAGTTCGTCCGGTCTGAACGCCCCGCGCTCGAACTGCAGGGTCCCGGTGAAGCGCAGATCGACGATCGGCGCCCGCGGATCGCTTCCGGCGGTGAAACGGGGAGTCTCGCAGTACTGCTCGATCGAGCGGGACTGGTCGCGGACGTGTTCGTGAAACGCCGTCGTGAGATCGCCCGCCGTGTCGTGGGGCGTGACATCGAACTCGATACGGACGTACGGCCGGCGCTGTGTCCGGTGATGGGTCACCGCAACTGGTGGGTCAGCGGTCGTGCCCCCGTCCCCGGTGTCGACACCGTCGCCGAGTTCGACCTCGTAGTAGCCGTGCGTCCAGTCGTCGTGGCCCTCGCGCGTGGAGTGGGCCTCCGGGGATCCGGGGTTGTAGATCCACTCGCCCGCCTCGTAGCGCTTGTGGACGTGTCCGAGCGCGAGGTAGTCGACCACATCACGGATCGGATCGAGATCGGCATGCGTCACCGACCCACCGAGGCTGGGCACCTCGTCCTCGATGCCGAAATGCGACAGGAGGACGACCAGTGCGGGGTCGCCCCGGTCGTCGTTCGTGGCCCGAATCCCGCGGCCGACCTGTTCGAGGGCGCGACCGGTCTTCGCACCCCGCCACTGGAGACCGAACACGCGGACCGGGCGGTCGAACCCCACCGAGAGGTCGATGAAGCCGGCGTGATCGCCCGGGGCGCCGGGATCGTACGGCACAAATCCGGCCGTCTCGCCGTCGAGGTCCGCTCGAAGAAAGACGATCCGGCCGCGCTGGTGCAGGTAGTTCAGCCAGGTGACCTCTCTCGGGGTGAGATTCTCGTCGTGATTGCCACGCGAGACGATCACCGGCACTTCGTCGGGAACGCGTTCGAGTTCTCGCTCGATCCGGTGGAGGACCTTCGGTCGGAGATCCCGGGAGTGAAAGAGGTCACCCGGCAGCACGATCGCCTCGGGGTCGTGGGCCAGCATTGCATCGATTGTCGCGCGCGTGGTCGACAGCATATCGTCCTCGCGCTGTTTCAATCCGTACTGTCGGTGGCCGAGGTGCGTATCGGCGAGATGGGTGAGCGTCGGCATCGTTGGGAGTAGGCAGATCCGTTCGGAGACTCGATACGACCGATCTGCCGGTTCGACCAGGATCTGTGACCGGACGAATCTTAAAGCACGGGAAAGCGTGGTGAAAGTGGATCCAGGCGATTGCGCCACCGAGCGCGACTGCCCCGGGCCGGTTCGACACCTCTCCTCGGCATGGATACACATCGTCGGCAGGCATTTCCGAACTGGGTTCGATCGCGCCATATGGACGACCCAGTCACCGCCGAGCCACCTGACAGTCCGGTCCGTACGACGGGCGTCGACCACATCACGATCTGGGGGTCGAACGCCGAGGATACCATCGCGTTCTATCGCGATCTGCTCGGGATGCCGCTGGTGCTTCGCCAGCCGAATCTCGACGATCGCCGACAGACCCACCTGTTTTTCGACATCGGCGACGGTCGCCTGCTGACGGTGTTCGTCAATCCCGATCGGGAGTCGGATCGCTCCCGTCAGGCGACGCCGACGGGGTCGGTCCACCACCTCGCATTATCGATCGATCCGGCGGAGTTCGAGGACATACTCGACGCCCTGGAGGCGGCCGGTCACGGCTACAACGTCTTCGATCGGGGCATCTTCTACTCGGCGTACACCACCGACCACAACGGCCTCGTGATCGAACTCGCGACCGACAAGTACGACGTGCCCGCCGACCGCCGGGGCGAAGTGCTCGCGAAAACCCAGGAAAT
>JBDGTN010000168.1:6858-11004 GCA_042216835.1 Halococcoides sp. | reverse complement strand
TGACAGTCATTTGTATAGTCATATGTGCTATATCAGTCCGGCATCGCAGTCGATGTCGGGACCGGTGACCGTCGACGCCCGTCTCCGTGGAAAGGGATCTCCACGGGATGAACCCTGGGGGTCGCGTCGAAATTCGTCCGGCCTCGACAGGCCGTCACCGATGGTCTGCCATCTCGACTTCAGATCCTCCTCCGACGCATCGCCAGAGTGGATTGACCTGTCTGGTACCGCAGACCAGAATAAAAGCCCTTATTTTGATTTTTGGTGCTCTCAAGAGCCGCAGTAGGCCATTATATTTTTGAATCTGTACCCCCATATTACCGAATATGGTACCAGTATTCAGGATGGATAAGTTCTCGGGAGATACCGCTGACACGCGGAGGGAATGGCCGTGACCGACGCCGTCGTGAAAACGTACGTTCCGGAGTACCAGAAAGACGAGTGGCAGACCCACGCTGACGACCTCGATATGAGCCTCAGCGAGTTCGTCAGGACGATGGTGCAGGCTGGCCGGCGAGGATTTCTCGATGACGACAACGAGGCCGACCGTGACGGCCTTGAGGCCGACGTTCTCGATGCGCTGGGGGAGGAGGTTCTATCGTGGGACGAACTGAAAGAGCACCTTATCGACAGCGTCGAGAGCGACCTCGAAGCCACTTTGACCAGACTGCAGGACGAGGGTCGCGTCCGCTACAGTGGTCGTGAAGGAGGGTATACGATCGTCGATGGAGAGTAACGATCTCCAGACGACGGCGACCCGATCGTTTCTTGACGACCTGGAGGTCCAGGGTCGTAGCGATCGAACGATCGACGCCTACCGCCGCGTGCTCGCCGACTTCGAGGCGTTCCTGTTAAGACGGTACGACGAATCGAATCCAGGCACAGCGACCTATCGGGACTGTCTCCGGTGGGTCGATTCGATCCGGTCGGACCACGCAGAGAGCACGGTCGCGACCTATGCCTCCTATCTGCACCGATTTTACGAGTACATGGCCAGCGTCGGCGAGTTCCAGGACAACCCAATGTCGATGGTCGTCGAAGAGATGAGCGAATCGATCGATAGCGATCCCACTCGGCGCGACCTCGCGCTCTCTGACGTCCGGGCGTTCGTCGATCAGATCGATCATCCACTTGAGGGAGCGGTCGTCGTAACTCTGCTGAAGACGGGGATTCGAGCCGGCGAACTCTGCAATCTGGATCAACGAGACCTCGTGCTCGACAGCGATCCTCGATCGATCGAGCCCCGGGGACAGCTCGACTCCCGTGGGGCCGCCCTGTTCGTTGCATCAGTCCCAACACGAGGGGCCACCTACCGGGGCGAACAACGACTCGAATCCAACAAGCGCCAGCGCGATACCGTCATTCCCGTCGACGACGAACTCGAGTCGGCCATTCGTCGCTGGCTGGCGATCCGACCAGATCCCCAGGGACCTGCCAGGCCGCTTTTCACCCGGACGTCCGCCTCGTGGGGACAGCGACTGCGGATCGAAACCGTCCACCGGATCGTCACCGATCACGCGGCGACGATGGGATGGTACCGTGAAGGGGCGAGCGCCGGAGAGAACGTGACGCCGCACTATTTCAGGCACTTCTTCACAACCCACCTCCGGGATCGAACCGGCGAACGAGGAATCGTCCAGTATCTTCGCGGCGATGTGGCACAGGATGTCCTCGATACGTACACCCACAACTGGGGCCAGCGGGTTCGAGAGGTCTATCTCGACGCCATCTATTCGTTATATTGATGTTTTACCTGTCGGAAAGCCCTTGTATAAATCATATATGACTATATAGAATCGATATCTCGTTGCGTCGGGACACTCGGGTCGGCACTCACCGGCGTGGTAACCGACAATCCGGTCACTGGGCGCCGAGGAGCGGTCGGACCATCGCTCGACTGGCTTCTCGCACGACCGACGCTCCCACGCTCTGTTCGGAGCACATTGAGGCGCTCACTGGCGTGGCATCCGATCGCGAACGTGTTCGGCACCGAGGTCAGGAGGGTTCGGTCCCAACCATCGGTCAATGAGCCTGTTGAATCGAAAAACGGGAGGCCCGGATTTCGATGACGCCGACCAGTTCGTTCCCGACCACCTCCCGGACCCTGGACAACATATCGAAGGGAGGTTGCTGACCGGAGACGACCACGTCGAAATCCATCGAATGGTCCGAGATATCTTCGAGGAGCGGGAGGTCTATGATACGACGTTCGGATACAACCTCGCGAAGCTCAATCTCGATCCCCGCCATCCCGACGCCGGATTCCGGTACGCCATCGAGGATGGCGACATACTGCACGTCGAATTTACACCGACGACCGCATTCTGCCCGCAGGGTGAAATTCTCACGACTGCGGCGAGCAGAGCCCTGAACGACCTTACTGACGACCACGAGTTCGACCGGATCGAGGTGCGGATCGCCGACAGCCATCAACACAGCGAGGCGATCAACGACGGACTGGACGACGATTCACCGGCCAATCAGGCGACGGGAGATAGATCCTCAGAGTCGACCTGATCGATCCCGAGAGTTGACCTGATCGATCCCGAAACGCGATCGAGACAGTTCCGTTCGATTACCCGTCGATCCGTCCGACCAACACACCGCACACTTCCCCCAGCGTCTCGGGTCGATGGTTCCAGACGATCATCGTCATATTGATTCCAAAAAGCAGGACTGCCACCCCGAGAAGATTCCCACCGAGAGCGATCACCCAGGTTGGCACGGCGAGTAGATCACCGAGCCACAGCGACCCCAGACCGACGACCAGCAACCAGAACTCGACGGTCGCGAGTCGATCGTCGTAGAGATCGTCGACCATCGGGACGGATTCGTAGCCAAGCCGGTCGCTGTACCGGTGATACCAGATGATGAAGGGCACGACGTGGTAGAATGTTCCAATGATTGTCATCATGAACACACCGACAAAGAGGAGGTGTGTCCCCGCAGGATTCCCGAACCGGCCGAACAGCGTGAGTGGATTCGCCAGCCAGTACGGGACGGTGAGAATGACCCAGCCGAGCAACGAGATAGCCACCAGCCAGTACCGACGGAGCAACGGTCCCGCTTCAACGCGTGCCGTCCAGAGCTGGTGTACAACGAAGAGCCCGACTGCGAACGACCCGAGCAAGAGTCCGCTCGCACCGAGAGTCGCGAGTGCGTCGGATCCGATCAGCCGACCGGCCGCGAGCATCGTCACGCCCCCCGGGAGTGCGACCATCTCGACGTGGGCGAGTCGAGTGTCGAGTGCGGTCGTCTCCGCCTGGGTGAACATCGGAACAAGCTGGTAGAGGGCTCCGACGATCGTCGTCAGAACGAATCCGAACACCGTCACCGTCGGGTGCGCGACGACGAGCCGCGACGGATCGATCCATCCGGTCAGACCGTGACCGGCGTATTCCGAGGCCAGGAGTACACCGAGTCCGGACCCGACGACGAGACTGCCGAGCGCGAACACGAAGTGAGCCTCGGTAATGTCGAGGGATCGAGCGGGCGGGAGCGTGCGGGCAATATTGTACGCAAACACCCAGAATCCGACCGCAAGACAGAGTCCGCCACCCGGGAGCCACCCGTAATTGTGCGTGAAAAAGCCGGCGACCAGACCCGCGAGTCCGATCGTAACCAGCCAGAGACTCCCGATACTGAGCCGCCGCGAGTGGATCGCTGTCCCCGACCAGACGGGGACGAACTGGGTCATCGCCCCCATGATCGTCAATCCGACCCAGCCAGCCAACAGGAGGTGCAGCGATCCAGCACCGGCCGGATCGACCCCCGGGAGGAACGATCCGAGACCCGCGACGCCGCCGCCAAACAGGAGTACCGCCACCCCCACGACGAAGTGTGCGAACGGTATCGACAGCGGCGGTTGACGGTCCTCGTCGATATCAGTCGAGAGTTGTTGCATCGATAGTGTGATCACCCACGATCATCCCGAGCGACCGGGGAGACGGCACGTCGACCGTGTCGTCCAGTATCTCTCGTCTGCGTGGGATCGATCCCCGGTGTCCCTGATCGTGCACCGTAGAAACGACGGTTGGGCCAGTTCACAGAAAAGCATACCGGATCGCGTCGTGGCCAAATGGGCCGTTGTAACCACGTCGAGCGTCGTGACCACGTCGAGCGTCGTGGCAGCGTTGGGCATCGTGG
>JBDGTN010000168.1:0-6758 GCA_042216835.1 Halococcoides sp. | reverse complement strand
ACCACGTCGAGCGTCGTGACCACGTCGAGCGTCGTGGCAGCGTTGGGCATCGTGGCCTCGTGGAATCCGATCGAGCCATTCGTCTTTCGTGCCATTGTGTGGGCTCATCCGAATGGATCCTCCCGAACATGTGCGACCTCGTCCACCGGCATGCGAACAGATTCGGGCGAACTGTTGACTGCCCCTGTCTCGAAGACGGGATATGCCCCCGGAAGCGGTTCTCGAGCAAGACTCGGTCCCGGACCGGTCGGAGACAGTACGACTGGACGTTCGCGACTTGCCACCGCCAGAACCGCTCCAGAAAACCCTCGAAACCCTCTCGTCGCTGGACGATGCGATTTTGATCCAGATCAACGATCGGGCTCCCCAGCACCTGTTCCCGAAAGTCGAAGAGCGCGGATTCGATCACGAATCGGTCGGCGACGGACCGGTATACACCGCGATATGGATGCCGTAGGGCTGGACGCGAGGATCGGTGAGCGCTGAAATGCTGACATGACGGGCAACCGCACCCCCAACGGCGTGGCGTGTCCCCCTCGTCAGACTCCTCCTTTCGCCAGTTCCTCCGGTCACTCCCGTTGTCCCGAATCCTCCGCCGTCAGATCCTCGATCCAGGTGAGCGCCGCCATCCCGTTCGGAAAGCCGATAGTCGTCATCGCGAGAACGGCGACCTGCCGAAGTGCGTCGGGATCGATCCCCTCTTCGAGACCCCGTCGGACATGTGAATGCACCGCACCCTCGGACTGGGCGCCGGTCGCTACGGCGAGTTTGACCAGGCGTTTCGTCTCGTCGTCGATCGATCCGGCGTCCGCAGCGGCTGCCCCCATCTCCGTGTAAGCCTCCCACACCTCGGGATACTCGTCGGCAAAGGCACCGGCTGCGGCGGGTAACTCCTCGCTCTCTGTGTCGTCGGCCATGCGAACGCATCTCCCGTCCGCGGTACAAACGTTGGGGCCGCTCGAATATCGGCCGGAACCACTCGACCGGGCTCGAATATCGGCCGGAACCCATCGATCGGTCGTGAATCGCGCGCGATCGTTCCCGTCACCCGTCGCCGATATTTCCTCGTCACCTCCGGGATCTGGAGCGCACTGGACGGAATCCGACCGGTTTCAATCGTCGGCCGGACGTTCGACACGATCGCGTTCGGCGTACTCGTAGGGCACTCGATCGCCCGTTACGTCGCGGTACTCGGGATTTGGCACCCATTCGCTGTCTCGTTCGATCAGATACTCGCCGTAGTACGGGACACGCGCCTCGACGGTCGCTTCGAGTGCCGTCTCCATCGCCGCCCGGGAGCGGTCACCCAGCGACTGGAGGTCGTCGTTGCGGTTGAGACAGCCCTTGAGATACCCGTCGTGGGTCACCCGGACGCGTTCGCAGTTCTCACAGAACGTCGTGTTCCCGACCGGATCGACGACCTCGACCATTCCACCACCGTCCGGTCGATCCCCACTAACGTAATATCGGGTTCGATCGTGCATCTCACGATGCTCGGTCTCGTCCGCTCGATCGGCCAGCCATGAGTGGACGCGGTCGATGTCGATGGCCCACTCGGGCCGACCAGCGAGTTCGGGCATGTACTCGATCAACTGGAGGCGAAGCCCGTCGCGCTCGATGACGTGATCGACCATCTCGGGAACGTAGCCCGCCGTCTGCTCGAAGACGACCATGTTGAGTTTCACCGGCGTCAGCCCCGCATCGAGGGCGGCTTCGACCCCCTCGAGCACGCGATCGTACGTGCCCGACTGGGTGAGGGCAGCGAACTGCTCGGGATCGAGAGCATCCTGCGAAATATTGACACGTTCGAGCCCCGCATCCGCGAGCGTCGCGGCCCGATCTGGCAGGAACGATCCGTTGGTCGTCATCGACACGTCGAGCGCGTCGGGAGCGGCCCGAACGATGTCCGCGAGATCCGATCGCAACATGGGCTCACCCCCGGTGAACTTCACTGCCTCGACGCCGTGGTCGGCCGCAACGTCGAGTAGCCGTTCGATCTCCGGGGCCGTGAGTTCCTCGTCGGTCGGCGCCCGCGGGCCGCGCGTGTCGCCCAGCCCCTCGTTGTGGCAGTAGACACAGTCGAAATTGCACCGATCGGTCAGCGAAACCCGCAGCCCGGTCAGATCGCGACCGAACCCGTCGGTCAGCATTCGTGGAGTCGTGGGAGTCTGGGCTGATATATCTAACTGTCCCGGCAGATCAGAACCGCACCTGGCGGGCGGATGCGTCGTTGATACCCGTCGCTCGCGGTATAGCCGACGATATTTGTGCGTCGAGTCCCAGCACCCACCATGACCGACGACCGGGGGCGACGTGCGGGCGTGGTCCTCGCCGGGGGCCAGAGCACCCGGTTCGAGGGCGCCGAGAAGGCGCTCGCAACGCTGAACGGGCGGCCCTTGCTCGACCACGCCGTCGAGGGCGTCGCCACCGCCACCGATCTCGTCGTGGTCTCCTGTCGTACCGACCAGGTGACCGCATTCCGACACCTCCTCGCCGAGCGAAGCGATGTCGTGATCGTCCCCGACCGGGTCCCGGATCGGGGTCCGGTGGCTGGCCTGGTCGCCGCACTCGACGCCCTCGACGCCAGCAGCGTCGCGGTCGTGGCGTGCGATCACCCGCTCGTGGACGGAGCCTTCCTGGAGTGGCTGTTCGATGCGCTCGGCGATCACGACGCCTGTGTTCCCCGTCTCGACGGCCACCGCCAGCCCACTCACGCCGTCTATCGAACGACTCCGGCCCGGCAGGTAGCGCGAGCGGTCGGTGCGACCGGTGGGCTACAGACCGTGCTCGACCGTCTCGATTGCAGGGTCGTCCCCGAAGAGTCCGTCCTCGCGCGGACCGACCGGGCGACCTTCACCGATGTCGACACGCGCGACCGACTCGCGGCGCTCGATGGACCGGAGATCCACACCGGGTGAGAGACGCTTTTGAGGGGGGATACCGAACCACGGGTATGCAGACTCTCGCCGTCGTCGGGCCCTCGGACTCCGGAAAGACCACGCTCGTCTCCGATCTGGTCGAGCGACTCGACGCGATAGGGCAGGTCGCGACGGTCAAACACCTGACTCACGAACCAGATATCGACACCAGCGGGAAAGACACCTCGCGGCACCGCGATGCGGGTGCCACCCACACCGTCGGGGTGACCGACGATGGATCGTGGTTCGGGACCGGCGAGCACCGAACGCTGTCCGACGTGATCGACCGACTGACCCCCCAGTACGATTACTGCCTGATCGAGGGGTACAGCCAGAGCACCCACCCGAAGGTGGTCCTCGGCGGCGATGAGGCCGCCGATCCGGTGATCGAGCGCGCCCCGAACGCCGATCAGATCGATCGCACCGCCGTTATCGACGCCCTCCAGGAGACCGACCCCGTCGTCACACTCGAGAGCCTCGTCGAGGAGGTAACCGATCGATCTGGCGCGGAGTTCGCCGGGGCCATCGCCACGTTCACCGGACGGGTCCGCCGCCGGGACGGCCCCGACGACGAACCGACAGAACACCTGGAGTTCGAGCGCTACGACAGCGTTGCGGCCGACCGCATGGCACAGATCCAGGCCGATCTGGAGGATCGCGCGGGCGTGCACGCAGTCGGTCTCCATCATCGCACGGGCGTCGTCGAGGCCGGTGAGGACGTGGTCTACGTGGTCGCGATGGCCGGCCACCGCGAGCAGGCGTTCACGGCGGCCGCTGACGGCATCGACCGCGTGAAAGACGAGGTGCCACTCTTCAAAAAGGAAGTGACCGTCGACGGCTCGTTCTGGCGACACGAGCGGCCCGAGTGACGGGCCTGTGGTGGCTGACCACTTCCGACCACCGCGAGGGACACCCTCATGTGGCCGATCCCCCAACATCGACCGTGACGCGCCGAGAGTTTCGCGACCTCGCCGATCCGGCGGCGGCCCGGACGGCGATCGACGCACTCGACATCGACCCCGGGACCACCACGGTCCCACTCGACGCGGCGACCGGCCGGACGGTGAGTCGCCGGATCGATGCATCGATCGACGTGCCCGGGTTCGAACGATCCGCGATGGACGGGTACGCCGTGCACGCGAGCGATACCGTCGAGGCCAGCGAACCCGATCCCCGCGATCTCGACATCGTCGGCACGCTTTCGGCCGGTGTGCGCCCCGACAGGGCGGTCGAACCTGGCGAGGCCATCCGCGTCGAGACCGGGGCCGTCCTCCCGCCGGGCGCCGACGCGGTCGTCCCGGTCGAACGCTGCCGCGAAGGCGACGATCGCGTGGGTGTCGAGACGACCGTCGCCCCCGGGGACAGCGTGATGGCACGCGGAACGGACATCGCGGCGGGCGATCGCGCGATCGGCCCGGGCACGCGTCTCGCGCCACGACATATCGGCGTCCTGGCCGCCCTGGGTCGGCAGTCGGTACCAGTGTGCGACCGGGTTCGTGTCGCCGTCGTCTCGACCGGCGGCGAACTCCGCCAGCCGGGCACCGATCTCGATCACGCGGCCGGCGAGATTTACGATGTCAACGGCCAGACGATCGCCGCCGCGGTCGAGCGAGCGGGCGGGGCGGCGACACGCCGCCCCCCGGTCGGCGACGACCCGGACGCGATCCGCGATCGGCTCGAGAGTGCCGCCGCGGAGAGCGATCTCCTCGTCACCTCGGGGTCGACCAGCGCCGGGACCGTCGACGTGGTGCCCGATCTCTGCGAGCGCCACGGCGAGATCGCTGTGCACGGCGTCGCGCTCAAACCCGGCCGGCCGTTGCTCGTCGGGCGGATCTTCGAGACGCCGTTCGTCGGGTTGCCCGGCTATCCCGTCTCGGCGATGACGGTCTTTCGTGCGCTTCTCGCGCCCCGACTCCGGGAAGCAACGGGTCAGCCCACGCCAGCGACGGCGACGAGCGAGGCCACGCTCGCCACGCCCAGTCGGTACGACGGTGGTCGGCTCCGCCTCGTCCCGGTCGGCCTCGTCGCCGACGAAGCGGGGTCACTGGTCGCGTACACGCTCGATCGCGGGAGCGGGGCCACGACGAGTCTGGTCGAGACCGACGGTCTGATCCGGATGCCGCCGGAGACGAACGTGATCAGCCGTGGTGAGCAGGTGAGCGTCGACCGCTTCGACGCGGATGCACCGATCCCGTCGTTACTCGCGGTCGGCGATCCCGACCCCGTCGGCCTGGACGTGCTCGATCGCATCGAGACCCGTCACCTCACGATGGCTCCCGACGACGCGACGCGGTGGCTGGCCGACGACATCCCGGACCTGCTCGTGACGGCCCTCGACAGTCTCGATGGGGCTGACCCCGTCGTGACGTGGGAGCGAACCATCGGCGTCGTCAGCCAGGACTCACGCGCGGACCCACCCGCTGCGTTCGCGACGCTGGACGCCACACACGCGCTTCGGCAGGCGTTCGACGCCATGGACGGGCCGACGCACACATCGGACGGTGAGACGATCACATTGCCGGGGCTGGAATCCGCCGCCCGGGCGGTCGCGGCCGGTCGAGCGGAGGCCGGACTCGCACTCGTGGCGACCGCCGAGAGGCTGGATCTCGAGGTCGAGGCGGTGGGGACCCAGCGGATGGCACTCGTCGCAAATCCCGATCGACGCCAGAAAACGAGTGTCGCGACGACTCTCGATCGGGTTCACGATCGCCTCGCGGCCGCCGTGGCAGAGACGCCGGGTTACACTGTCTGACAGCCGTGGGACGGCCCCTCACTCCCGGTCGTCACCCGCGAGTGTGGTCTTTTCGACGACTCGAACGTCGTCGATCCGCGTGCCCGGATACTCGCCATCGACTTTCTCCGCGGCCTTGACCATATCCCAGACGACGCCCAGACCGGTCGTGACGCCCTGGATCGCCTCCATCTCACACCCCGTCTGGCCGATGGTTTCGACGGCAACGGTGAGCGTGATCGACGCGTCGTCGATATCGATCGTCGTTTCGACGTTCGTGATCGGGATCTGGTGGCACATCGGGATCGTCTCCCAGGTGTGTTTGACCGCCTGGATCGCGCCGATCCGCGCGGTCCCGAGCACGTCGCCCTTCTCGATTTCGTCCGCGCGGACCGCATCGATGGTCGACGCACCGAGTGCGATCGATCCGCGCGCGACCGCTCGGCGGCGGGTGGCTGGCTTCTCGCCGACATCGACCATCTGGGCCGTGCCGTCGCTCGTGGTGTGAGTCAACTCCTCGGTGTCGTCACTCATGGTCGTGGACCTCCTGGCCCTCGCTCCGTGGCCGTGGGCTCCACGCTTCCGGTTCGATCGGGGCCCGTCGCCGACCAGTCCGACGAGATGGCCGAGAACGGGCGCGACGACCTCGCGAGTCCCGAAGCGCGCACCCTGTTCGCTGCCCGGCAGGCAGGCGATCGGAACGCCGCCCGCGATCCCCGCGGTCGCACGGGAGAGGGTGGCGTGCAGTCCGACCGCATCGACCGAGCGCGCGCGGAACTGCTCGCCGATCCCCGGCAGTTCGCGATCGAACAGCGCGCGGGCGGCATCGACGGTCACGTCGTCGTCGGTCGGGCCAGTTCCGCCGGTCGTCACGATGGCCGCCACGTCGTCCCGACGGGACAGGTCGTCGAGGGCCTCGCGGATCGCGCCGATATCGTCGGCAACCAGGTCCCGGGCGACCACCTCGTGGCCAGCGTCGCGGAGCGCAGCGGCGACGGCGTCACCGCCCGCATCGCTCTGCGGTGTGCGGGTCGAAGAAACCGTCAGGATGGCCGTCGCGACGCTCGCCGCGTCGTGAGCGTGGTGGTCTGCGGTGTCGTGAGCGTGGT
>JBDGTN010000004.1:7206-11361 GCA_042216835.1 Halococcoides sp. | reverse complement strand
TCGACCGACGACGCTCGGACGGATGATCGCTCGACCGACGACGCTCCCGGGATCGAGGCGTCCCGATCGGCCGCGACCGGGGCGTGAGCACTGCCGGAACCCGGGGTTTGAGGAGGTCCCCCTGCGACACGACGCTGTGGATCGGATCGTCTCGCTCGCGCCGTCGGCAACCGATACGGTGTGTGCACTCGGGGCCGGCGACCGACTGGTCGGGGTCACCGCTCACGACGACCACGACGCGCGACCGGTGGGCGGGTGGCTCGACCCCGATCTGGATCGCGTGTTCGATCTCGACCCCGATCTCGTGCTGGCGAGCGACCCGCTACAGGACGATCTCGTCGCGACACTGCGCGATCGCGGGCTTCTGGTCGAACACGTCACGCCACGGACGCTCGGGGAGGCGATCGATAGCCTTGCGGCGATCGGCGCGGCGATCGGCCGCCCCCGAGCGGGTCGAACGCTGTCGGCGACCGCTCACGAGCACGTCGACCGGGTTCGCGCGGCGATCCCGATCGATGCCGACCGGCCAGTGGTGTACTGCGAGGAATGGCCCGACCCGCCGATGGCGGCGGGCAACTGGGTCCCCGAGGTCGTCACCGCCGCTGGCGGTCGTGCTCCGTTCGTCGATCCGGGCGAGCGCTCCCGGGCGGTCGATGTCGCGGCCGTTCGGGCGGTCGACCCCGACCACGTGATCGTTCACCACTGCGGGAGCGCGGATGGCGGCCGGGCCGCCTTCGAGCGCCGCGACTGGGATCTCGACGCGACCGTGCACGCTCTCGACGACGCGCTGCTCAACCGGCCGGGGCCGACGCTGCTGGCAGGCCTCTCGACGGTCGCGGACTGCCTCCATCCAGATCGCTCGATTCCGACCTGGACCGTCGAGACGCTTCAGGCGGATTCTCATATGTGAGGCGAGATGCCCCGGCTGATTCCGGGTGCTCTGAGAGTCCCTCGGCAGATTTCCGGGTGATCTGGCCCCCCGGGTCCGGCGGGCCCGTCCCTCCCGGCGATCGGATCGCCCGGGGATGGTCGACACTCCTCGGTCGTGGACATCGGGCCGGAAGGACTCCGTCGATTGGGGTCGACTACCGACTCTCGCGCTGTTCGACCTTGTTCAGTTCGATCAACAATCGGAAGATCGCCTTCACGAGGTTGGCGTCCACGTCGAACTGCTCGGCGTTTGCGCCAGCGCGCTCCATCACGCGGGCTTCCTGGTCTTCGTCGGTCGTCGGCAGGCCCCGTCCGGCTTTGACCTCGGCGATGGTGTCGGCGACGTAGGTGCGGCGGGCGATCAACTCGACGAGTTCGCGATCGATCGTCTCGATTTCCTCGCGTAACTCTTCGAGACTCATATCGTCGGGGACCGTCGGGCTCACAGCACCCTCGCCCCCCGCGTTCGTGTCGTCGTGAACCACGTTCGACCCTCGCGGTGGTCCCACGTTTCGGCGACAGCCTCTAAGTGTTCCCGGTCGCCGACGGCGACGACGCTCGGACCGGTCCCGGACAGCGAGACGCCCCGCACGTCGGCCATCGCCTCGACCAGCGGGTCGGGGTCGAAGTCCAGGGCGGCAGCGTAGGCCAGTCCGTTGATCGTCATCGCGGTGCCGTACTCGCCATCGAGGGCGAGATCGGCGACGTGCTCGGCCATCGGGGCGACCTGCCGGCAGCGGTCGCGGTCGGCCTCGGCCGAGTGGGCCCGTGCGGGTGGCGTCCAGACGAGCACGTCCCACCGGACGCGATCGCGAGCGCGAAGATCGTCGCTGGCGTTGTCGGTGACGACCAGGCCACCGAGCATGCTCGCTGCGGCGTCGTCGAACGCACCGGTGACGGTCACACCCGCGTCGCGGGCGGCCTCGACGCCGATCCGGGTGGCTTCGACGCGACTGACGTCCGATTCGACGCCCAGGGCCGCGAGCGTCGCGAGCACGGTGGCGTTCGCCGCGGCACTCGACGATTTCAGTCCGGCAGCGGTCGGCAGGTCGCTCTCGGTTCGGACCCGGCCGCCCTCGCCGTCGCCGAATCGATCGACGACGCGCTCGACACACCGCTCGATCAGGGTGGTGTCGCCGTCGCCGTCGGCGATCTCGCCGGTGATCGTCGTCGAATCGTCGAGGTGGACCTCGGCGGTCGTCTCCACGTCGATCGCGAAGGCCGCGCCGGTCTCCGTCGCGAGTGCGTTCAACACCGTTGCTGCCCCCGGTGCGGCGGCCTGTCCCTGCATAGTCGCGCTCCCGTGGCCGTGCACTTACCGATGGCGACTCACGGACGTGCGAGGTCGATGACGATTCGGGTTCCGCCGTCGTCGGTGTGGGCGGCGATCGACCCGCCCGATCGGACGATCGCGTGGTGGGCGAGCCAGAGGCCGAGTCCGCGGCCGTGGAACAGGGGATCGACCTCGGCGTCGCCGTCGAGGATCGCCCGGGCCGTCTCGGGCAGGCCGGGGCCGTCGTCGGCGATCGTCACGCTGACGGTCTCGCCCGTCGCAACCGCGATCGAGACTGCCGGACGGTCGCGCTCGTTGTGGACGAGACCGTTTTCGACGAGTTCGTACAGGCCCGCCTCCAGTCGGCCGATCGCCTCGACGGCGACCGTCTCGGGACAGTCGACGGACACTCGACCGTCCGGGATCTGCTGGCGAGCGCGCTCGGCGACCCGATCGAGGAGCGCCCGGAGATCCACTCGTTCGGTCTGGGGGCGGTCGGTCAGCAGTTCGACGATATCGCGTTCGGTATCGGCCAACTCGACCAGATCGTCGGCGGTCGCGACGATGGTCCGGGCGAGGTCGTCGGCCGGTGCCGATGGATCGGTCGCGATCTGGTCGGCGTGGCCGCGCACGACCGTCATGCGATTCCGGATGGTGTGCCGGAGGATGCGGTCGAGCACGCGGAGATGGCGCTCGCGCTCGCGGCGTTCGCTGATGTCTCTGAAGATGTACAGCGACGCCGGTCGGCCGTCGAGGTGAATCGCTGCGGCGTGTAACTCGACGGGGACGCGATCGCCGTTGGGGCGGTCGAATTCGATTTCGGTCGCCGGCCGGTCGCCGCAGGCCTCGCCCCCGCAGTCGGGCAGGCGATCGGGGTCGACGGCCAGATCCGCGATCGATCGGCCGACGAGGGCTGCGCGATCGCGTGCGAGAATCTCCGTCGCCCGGGGGTTCACGAACTCGATCGTTCCCGACCGGACGATGACGATGCCGTCGGGGCTCTGCCGGACGAGCGTGGAGTAGCGCTCGCGCTCTTCGGCGAGTTCCCGGCGGTGGCGCCGCCGCTCGGTCACGTCCTGGGTGAATCCGCTGATGACGCCCGTCCCGTCCGGAAGCTGACCGGTCAGGCTCGCGTTCATCGACAGCCAGACGGTCTCGTCGTCGGCCCGCCGGGCCTCGTACTCGAAGTCGGTGACGACGCCGTCCTCGTGGAGGCGATCGAGAAAGTCCTGCCGCCGGTCCGGGTCGACATAGAGGTCGCTGGCGAGGTCGTCGTAGGCATCGAGAGCGGACTCGACGCTGTCACAGCCGAGCATCGTCGCCAGTTCCGGATTGATCCGGAGGACATCGCCCGCGACGCTGGTCTGGAAGATCCCGACCGGGGCGAGATCGAACAGTCGATAGCCCAGCGTGTGCCCCGAGGTCGCGTCGAGTCGGACGCTCAGATCGGGGAACTGGCAGTGGGTTCGTTCGAACCGGTCGTCGTGGTACTCCGGAATCGCCGCGACCTGGACGCGTTCGACGCTCTCGTCGGCCAGCCTGAGATCGAATCGGCCACCCGAGACCGATCCGCCGACCGGCAGGCACGCCTCGATCACCGAGTCGCCGTCGCCATCCGCGAAAAAGTCGCCGAAGGGTCGGCCCGTCACCGTCTCGCGGTCGTATCCCGTCCGGTCGAGCCAGTCGTCGCTCGCGAAATCGACCCGACCGTCCGGATCGATGGCGACCATCGGGACGCCTCTCGGGCCGGTCTGCTCGCGATCCGCGGCCGACTGATCCGTCCCGGCGGGCATGTTACCCCCCGATCGACGGCCCACGACCCATGATTGTCATTGACTATCGGGATAAATCTAGTGTGATCGATCCCCAAAACTGTGTCGGCCAGATCGACCTCGTCGTCCGCCTCTCGTCGCCCGCCTCCGCGGGACCACGCTCTCTGGGCTTCGGAGGGG
>JBDGTN010000004.1:0-7106 GCA_042216835.1 Halococcoides sp. | reverse complement strand
CGCCGATCTCGTCGCAGAGAGCGACGCAGACAGCAACGGGCCCGGTGCCGACGGGACGGCCGACCGCGACGCGATCGCCGCGTTCGAGGCCGATATCGCGGCCCAGGCGGAGATCGACCCAGAGCGGGTGATCGTCGACGTGCCTTCTCGGGCCCCGATGGTCGAGGGGTCGGCCCGGATCCTCGTCGACGGGTCGGTCCGACGGCTCGCCGACCACTCTGCGCTGGTCGGCGCGCTCGAAACCGCCCGCGCCGAACAGTGGCGACTCGGGGTGTACGCGCCTGCCGAGGCGATCGATGCGGTCGGTCGGGCCGCCGTGCGGGTGCTCGGACTCGATCTGGAGGGCGCGCGGATCAGCGAGACGCCCCGCGGGCTGAACGCGACGCTCGCGGAGTTCCGGGAGAAAGGGTGATCTCTCTGGGGGTCGATCCGTGCCCATGCACCTCTCGGGGACGCTGCTCGTCGGGGAGGACTTCGATCCCGTCGAGGGCCGTCTGCATATCGAGGACGGCGAGATCGCATCGATCGAACGCCGCTCGGTCGAGAGCGACCGGATCGTCATGCCGGCCTTTGTCAACGCCCACACCCACCTCGGCGACTCGATCGCCAAGGAAGCCGGCGAGGGCCTTTCACTCGACGAACTGGTCGCGCCACCCGATGGCCTGAAACACCGATTGCTCCGGACGGCCGACGACGCAACGCTCGTCGCGGCGATGGCCCGATCGATCGCGTTCATGGAACGCGCGGGCACGGCGGCGACCCTGGAGTTCCGGGAGGGCGGTCGAGCGGGCGTCGACCTGCTCGAACGCGCACTCGCCGGGCAGGCGTTGCAGGCGGTCGTGTTCGGCCGTGGCGATCCCGGAGTGGTTGCGGTTTCGGACGGCTACGGCGCGAGCGGGGCCGCCGATCGGGACTTCACGGCCGAGCGGGCGGCCGCCGCCGAGGCCGACAAACCGTTCGCGATCCACGCTGGCGAGGTCGAGGCGAGCGATATCGATCCCGCGCTCGATCTCGATCCCGACCTGCTCGTCCACATGGTCCACGCGACCGACGCCCATCTCGATCGGGTCGCGCGCGAGTCGATTCCCGTGGCGGTCTGTCCGCGCTCGAACCTCGCGACCGGCGTCGGTCGGCCACCGATCGCCGACCTGCACGAGCACACCACCGTCGCGCTCGGGACGGACAACGTCATGCTCTCGGCTCCCACGATGTTCCGCGAGATGGCCTACGCCGCCGACCTGTCGGGCCTGCCCGCTGCCGATATCCTCGCGATGGCGACCCGAAACGGGGCCCGGATCGCGGGCCTCGGGGGTGGCACGATCGCCGAGGGCAACCCCGCCAGACTGGTCGTCCTCGACGGCGATTCCGACAATCTCGCGGGGGTCCGAGACGTGCGCCGTGCGGTCGTTCGGCGCGCGAGTGTTGCAGACGTGATCGATGTCGTCCTTCCGGAGTGACGGCCGTGCTCACGCGGCTCGGTCCCAGACAGGGCAGGCCATCTCGATGCCGACTCCCGCCATCACCGCCGATCGTTCGTCGAGCGGGCTTCGATCGACGTCTAGTCCGGTCGCCGAACGCCCTCGTCGGTCGCAATCGTATCGAGCAGCGCGACGGGCGTCCCGTCGTAGTTGACGTTCTCGACGACGAACCCCTCGGCGGGTTCGCGCATGACCTCGCTGACCGGCCGGTGTTCGTTCTCGAACTGGAAGCCACCCTCGGGGATCTTCGTCGATGCGCCGACGGCGGTGACCGGCACGTCGGCGTCGGCGGCCGCGGCGGCCAGGGTGTGTGTCCCGACGCGGTTGTAGAGGACGCCGTCGACGAGGCTGTCCATCCCGACGAGGACGCGATCGCACTCGGGGAGGAAGTGGGCACTCGCGCTGTCGACGATCAGGCGGACATCGACGCCCTGGACCGCGCCGAAATGCCGGGCGGTCTTCCGGCCGAGATAGCGCGGGCGCGCCTCGGTCACGATCAGTTCGATCGGCGTCGCGGCCACGCCGTCCTCGACCGCAGCGACCCGTTCGACCGTCTCGATGACCGTCGTCGAGTAGTCGTGGGTGAGTATCGTCCGGTCGTCGGCCAGTTCCTCGGCGGCGTTGGCGGCAGCCTCGGTCTTGGCGGACTCGACGGTGTCGATGACCTCCTCGATGACCGTCTCGGTCGCGGTCTTCGCGGCCGCAACTCCGTCGTAGTCGCCCTCGGCGACGGTGTGGATGATCCGGCGCTGGGTGTTGTAGAGCGTGGCGTGGGACGGTTTCGCGCGACGGAGCGCGCTACTGTTGCGTTCGAGGGCACGGACGTACTCCTCGACGGTGGGAAACTCCTGGTCGGTCAGCGAGGCCAGCGCGCGGGCGGCCTTGACCGCGACCACCGAGGAGGAGTGGGTCTGCATCTCCTCGATCTCCTCGATCGTCTCGTCAATCATACTCGCACATCGCCACAACCCGGCAAAGGTGTTGTGCTCCGTGGTGGGGCCATGCCGATCGCCTAGAGCAGGCCGAACTCCAGTGCAAGCACGAGAGCGACGACGAGGACGCTGACGAGGCCGACGATCAGGTGTGCGCCCCTGGATTTCGGTGCTCGATAGTCCGAGATCATCAGCGGACAGACCGCGAGGATGGTCGCGGCGGCGAGCCAGCGATTCCAGTTCGCCGTGACCGCGACCAGCAGGTAGTTCGCCACGACGACGAGGTTGGTGTGGACGACGGTCGTGCCGTGATAGTAGCGGGTCTCGCCGATCTCGGTAAAGCCCTCCTCGGTGTGGCGGACGAGTCTGAGCCCGCCGAGCGCGACGATCGCGAATCCGACGACGACGCTCGCGCCGACGTGTGGCGACAGCTCGGTGTGAAAGAGCAGGGCCGCCGTCAGCAGGTAGACGAACACGTCGACGAAGGAGTCGATGCGCCGACCGAGTGCCGAATCCGTTCCGCGCCAGCGCGCCCAGGTGCCGTCGAGTTTGTCGAACACGAAGGCGGCGATCATCGCGACGATCGCCCAGTTGGGTTCGCCCTCGACGAACAACAGCGCGGCCGACCACGCGAACAGCAGTGCGACCAGGCTCAACAGGTCGGCCCCGACCAGCGCCGCCACGACGTTCGTCCGGTCCCGGTCGGGGGCTGTGGCCCCGCCGATCCACGGGAGGCGGCGTCGCAGTTCCTCCAGGGGCCCCCGGTCGTCCATCTCTGCCCGAATTTGTGCCCCCGCGGGGAAAAAGCCATCCAGTCCAGCCACGGCCGGTCCGTCGATTTCGGAGCGGCCACCTCACACGGTCGGCGGCCGATCGGGTGCCCGAATCCGGCGCACGCCGAGTGCGACCAGCAGGTATGCCGGGAGCGCAGCGAGCACGACGCCAGCGAGCAGCGCCCAGTCGCCCACCGCGAGCGGTATCGTCCCGAAGTACTCGCCGAGCGGGGTATAGAGCACTGCGAGTTGGGCCACGAGCGAGGCGCCGACCGCCGCCGCGAGCCAGCGATTCGACAGCGTCGGCGTCTCGCGGAGCCACCGGATGACGAAGAGCTTCTCGAATTCGAGGAGGACGAATCCGGTGAAGACCATCGTCATCGGATAGATCATCGGATCGGTCAGATCCATCGCCCGGGCGACCGACAGCGTGTGGACGAACAGGCCGAGCATCAGCACTGTCGAGACGACGCCGAGGCCGGCGATGAGCGCGAGCATGCCCGACCCGACGATGCCGCGATCGGGGTCACGCGGCGGCCGCTCCATCACGTCGCCGCTCTGGGGGTCGGCCCCGAGCGCGAGTGCAGGCAATCCGTCGGTCAGCAGATTGATCCAGAGCAGTTGCACGGCGGGCAGGATGAGATAGCCCCCGAGCGAGCCGAGAAAGACGATCGCGACCTCGGCGACGTTCGCGCTGAGCAGGTAGGCGACGAACTTCCAGACGTTGTCGAAGATCGCCCGGCCCCGCTCGATCGCGCGCTCGATCGTCGAGTAGTTGTCGTCGAGCAAAATGATGTCGCTGGCCTGCTTGGCCACGTCGGTGCCGCGGTCGCCCATCGCGACGCCCACGTCGGCGTTTTTGAGCGCCGGGGCATCGTTGACGCCGTCGCCGGTCATCGCGACGGTGTGCCCGGTCGCCTGGAGGGCGCGCAGGATGCGAACCTTGTGGGTTGGCGATGTCCGGGCGAACACGCGTGTGTCTTCGACCCGGGCTTCGAGGTCGTCGTCGCTCATCTCTTCGATCTCGGAGCCCTCCAGTACCTCGCCCTCGATCCCGACCGAGTCGGCGATTGCGCTCGCAGTCCGGCGGTTGTCGCCGGTGATCATCGTCACGTCGATGCCCGCGCGATGTGTCGCGGCGATGGCGTCGGCGACCTCCTCGCGAGCGGGGTCGATCATCCCGACCAGGCCGAGCAGCGTCAGTCCGCCGTCCAGTCGCTCGGGATCGTCGGTTCGCGCGACCGCGAGCGTGCGGAGCGCGTCGTCGCCGAACGCCTCGATGCGGTCCTCGATCGCCGCCCGACGGTCCTCGATCGGGGCGGTCCCGTCGGCGGTCGCGACCCGGTCGCACATCTCGATCACGACCTCGGGGGCGCCCTTGACGAATCCCTCGTCGTCGTGGGCCGTCCCCATCCACTTCCGTTCGGAGGAGAAGGGTACCTCGTCGGTCCGCGGGCGGCGCTCGCGCACGTCGGCGGGATCGACCCCCCGATCGGCGGCGGCCGCGACCAGCGCCTGCTCGGTCGGGTCGCCCGACGCGGCGGTCGCGTCGCTACAGAGTACGGCCGCCTCGAACAGCGCGTCGAGACGGTCGTCTCCCGTGCTGGCGTCGTCCCCGGCATCGAGGTCGATCGTCTCGTCGGCCACCCAGGCCCGGGCGGCGGTCATCTGCCCGACAGTGAGCGTCCCGGTCTTGTCCGTACAGACCACATCGACCGCACCGAGCGCCTCGACGGCCGGCAGGCGGCGGACGAGTGCGTTCTCGTCGGCCATCGTCCGGACACCCAGGGCGAGTGTCAGCGTCACGACTGCTGGCAGGCCCTCGGGAACGGCGGCGACCGCGAGCGAGACCGCCGTGAGGAGCGTCTCGACGAGTTCGGTCCCGCGGATCACCAGAAGGGGCACGACGAGCGCGGCGAGGCCGATCACGCCGAGTCCGAGACGACGACCCAGGCGGTCGAGTTCGACCTGGAGTGGCGTGTCGGTGTCCTCGGTCCGGGAGAGTTCGGTCGCGATCTCGCCGACGGCGGTCTCCATGCCCGTCCCGGTCACGACGGCGACACCCGAGCCACGGGTAATCGAGGTGCCCTTGTGGACCATCGACGTGCGGTCGGCCAGCGGGGCGTCCTCGGTGACGGGATCGGGTGCCTTGCCGACGGGGACGCTTTCGCCGGTCAGCGTCGCCTCGTCCACCTCGAGACCGGTCGCCTCCATGACCCGGGCGTCCGCCGGGACCACGTCCCCGCTCTGGAGTTCGATCACGTCTCCCGGGACGAGATCGGTCGCCGGGCGCTCGTCGGTCCTCCCGTCGCGACGGACGCGGGCCGATGGCGCTGCCATCTCCCGGAGCGACTCCAGACTCTCTTCGGCGCGATAGTCCTGGACGAACCCGAACAGGCCGTTGGCGACGACGATCACGACGATGAGAACGGCGTCGGTGAGGTGGTTCGCGACCGCCGAGAGGACGGCGGCAGCGATCAGCACCCAGATCAGCGTGCTGTCGAACTGCGCGATCAAGATACCGATCGGCGATCGGCCGCCGCCGCTCGCGATCTCGTTCGGGCCGACCTCCTCGCGTCGGCGCTCGGCCACCTCGTCCGTGAGGCCGTCCCGATCGGTGTCCTCGGCGTCGAGAACGGACTCGACGGATCGACTGGCTGGCGATCGTGACACACCGGGGGGTCGTGGGCCGCCCCCAAAGGCGTTCCCGTCCCGACCGGCGGTGATCGGCCGCCACGGCTGGATCCGATCGCCCCGAGCGCACATCGCGGACCGTCCACCCATCACTCGAAATATTGCAATCGATAGTTGGTTCGTCTCCGGGCAAGAACGAAGTCGAGCCGAAATCGCAATTTTGTCTTCTATTCCGTGATTTTTTGGATAATTTCGGGTCGAACGACGAGTGCCAGACCGGAAGCATTATCATTACTGATGTTGGAAACGGCACATTGAAGGTCGGTAAATGAGTACTACTGTTGAATGAGCGCCCTCGCCGAACTCTCCCTCGAGGTGGTCCACTCGCTCGGGGACTCGGTGGACCCGACAACGGTCGCGGTCCTCTCGGTCCTCGTCGGTGGCCTCGGCATGAGTATTCGAAGCGTCTTCGACTCGATCATGTCAGAGGAGGAGTCCGACGACGAGAGCGCCGACAGCGGTGAGGACCTGATGGGTGCGGGCGGTGGCGGCGGTGACGACGACCTCGGCGGCCTCGGTGATTTCGACGAGGGGGACGACGAGTTCGGCGACTTCGAGGACGACGGCCTCGGTGACGTTGGAGAGGACGTGAGTACCGACGAACTCGAACATCGGCTGGACGAACTCGAAAACGAGGTCGGCAGTCTCTCCTCGACGGTGAACACCGTCCGGAACGAAAACGAGCAGATCAGCGAAACCATCGACGATGTCGAGGAGAACGTCCGCAAACTGCTGGACATCTACGAGATGGTGACGCGTGGCGTGAACCCGTTCGCAGACGATGTCGACGGGTCCGGTTTCGCTGGCGGCGGAGCCGAGGGCTCGTTCGGCCTGTTCGACGAGGACGACGATACCCAGAGCGAGGATGCCCTCGACGAGGACATCGCTGAAGCCGAACCGGAGGGCTTTTTCGACGAGGATCTCGCCGAAGAGCCCGACGATTTCGACGACGTGGACGACTTTGGCGCCAACGAAGTCGAGACCGGAGATGGAGGGAGCGACGACAGTGGCGGTACCGACGACGGAGGCGACGACGGCGGGGGGAAGTCGTTCCAGGATCTCAAAGACGAATACGAAAACGGCGACGCAGAGTGGGCCGAGGGAGACGACGATGTGGCGGAGTTCGACGGCGACGACCTTCTCGAAGAGGACGCCGACGAGATGGGCATCGACGAAGACGACGACCTTCTCGAAGAGGACGCCGACGAGATGGGCATCGACGAAGACGA
>JBDGTN010000016.1:0-11411 GCA_042216835.1 Halococcoides sp. | reverse complement strand
GTTCATGATCATGTCCGCGACGGTGCGTTCCTGGCTGGCCGTGGTCTTGACTGCGTAAATCGACATGCTATGCCCCGGGGATGAACGACATGATCGCGTAGATCAGAAATCCAATCATCCCGACGATCAGGATCCCCGCACCGGCGATCTTCGCCACCTGTGAGAACTCCTCCCACGAGGGCGTACTCGCCAGTTTGAGCACCCGAATGTAGGAGCTGAGGTCTGTCGGAACGTCCATACCGTCCCGCACGCGGCGCGTCCCTTTTTATGTTGTGAATGGCAGACCGTCAGGACGACAGTTCCGCCCGGAGCGCTGCAAGGAGTCGGCCCTCGGGGTCCTGGCCGAGCGCCCAGATCATCGTCCCGCCCGCCGACGATCGCCGCGCAAACGCCGCTTTCGCTCGGACCGATCGCTCGTTCGGATACGAGATGACGACCCCGCGCTCGGGGAGATACAGCGTCGGAACAGCGGCCTCATCGTGGAATTGATAGACCGCCGAGCTATTGTTGAGGCGTTCGACGTGGGCCGCCGTGTAGACCCCACTCGAACCGTACGTGCCCGACGGCGTGTCCGTGAACGACTGGTTCATCACCGGTGGCCCCTCGACACCCGCGAAGCCACGGCCGTAGAATGGTACGCCGACCTGGACGCGATCCATCGGGAACCCGGTCGCCTCGAAGGCCCGGGTCGCCTCGCGCACGCTGTCGACGGCCGCCGTGTGGGGGCGGCGGAGTGGCGCGTTGTGTCCGGTCCGGTCGCTCCACGATCCGCTGTAATCGTAGGTCATCAGGTTGACGAGATCGACGTGATTCTCCAGGTGGTTCCATTCGAGGCGCTCGAACTTCGTTGGGTCGGCCGAGACGGCGATCGACGTGGTGTACTCCCGGTTATCGGTCTGTTCGGCCCGTTCGAGACGCCGATCGAGGGCCTGCATGAGCAGCGTGAAGTTGTGGGCATCGTCCGGTCGGACGGTGTTGCCCGCCGCGCCGCCACCGCCGGGGTACTCCCAGTCCACATCGATCCCGTCGAAGTTGTACCGGCGCATCAATCGCACCGCCGAATCGGCGAACCGCTCGCGGCGCTCGGCGGTCATCGCCGCGTCCGAGAAGTCGTCCGAATAGCTCCACCCGCCGATCGAGAGCATCATGGTCGTGTTCGGATGGGCCCGACTGCGCTGCTCGAAGGCCTGGAGGTTCTGCCGGTCGCCCCAGGAATCGCCGAGCACGACCGTGCCGTTCGGCTTGACATCGAGGAACGCGTAGTTCATGTGGGACAGGTCGCCCAGTGGCACGTCCGCGGGCATGTAGTTGCGCTGGTATCGCGACCACGACCGGTAGTAGCCGATCGTGCGTCGATCGGTCGTCTCCCGATCACTCGACTGGACCCGGATCGTGCGGGTCGCCACCGCGGTCGAACCGTCACCGTCGCGAAGCGTGAGCGAGACGCGATGGGGCCCTGTCTCCCCGAACGTGACCTCGACTGTCGGGCCCGTCCCGATCGATCGGTTGTCGACCGTCCAGCGATAGGCCGCAATCCCGTCGGGGGCCGTCGAGTTCGACCCGTCCAGCGTCACCGTCGTGTCTGGCTGGACCGGAGCGCCAGGCCGCACGTCGATCCGACCCGTCGGCCAGTCGTCGTGGCGGAACAGCGCCATCACGTCCTGGAGTGAGATCGATCCGTCGCCCGTGAAATCGTAGGCTGCGGCGTTGTCACGAACGATCGCCCGATCGGAATGCCGGAAGAGCAGATTCACGTCCGGAAAGCCCCAGTGTCCGTTGCCGTTGATGTCCTCGTACCGGCCGTCGCCGTCGAGATCGGTCGGTGCGGCGTCACCGATCGGCGGTGGGCCGGGACTCGTCGTCGCGGCGCTCAGACCGGGCGCCGGGCCACTGGCCAGAACCAGTCCGACGACGATCAGTGCCGTCACGATCCGCCATCCTCTCCCCCGAGAGCAAGCGGCGACCATAGTTTGAATACAGGCGATAGTGAGAAAAAGTCGTCGGCGAATGCCACGACGGTGAGACCGAGAGAGCGACACCGAGTGAGTGTGAGTGCGACGGCGAAAAAGCCAGACCGTGAGGCCGCGGCGGACAGGCGCTACTCCACGTAGTCGATGTCGTCGGCGACCTGTGTCGCCGCCTCTTCTTCGGCCTGTTCGCTCTGGCCGTAGATCTGCGGAGAGTCGACGCCAGTGACGACGATCATCGTCTCCATCTTGCCCTCGTAGTCCTGATTGATCGACGCACCCCAGATGATGCGGGCGTCGGGATCGATCCGGTCGTAGATCTCCTCGACGACGCCTTCGGCCTCTTCGATGGACATGTCGGGCCCACCGACGACGTTGACGAGCGCGCTGTTCGCGCCGTCGAACTCCACGTCGAGCAGTGGCGACCGCAACGCCGACCGGATCGAGTCCTGGGCTTTGTTCTCGGAGTCGGACTCGCCGAGACCGATCATCGCGACGCCGCCGTTCTCCATGATGGTCCGCACGTCGGCGAAGTCGACGTTGACCAGACCGGGCATCGTGATCAGTTCGGTCATGCCCTTGACCGAGCGCATGAGGACGCGATCGCAGATCTTGAATGCGTCCTGGAGTGGCATCGAGGGGGCGTAATCCAGCAGTCGGTCGTTCGGCACGACGATCACGGTATCCGACACCGCTCGCAGGCGCTCCAGTCCGGCGTCGGCGTTGGCGCGTCGGCGCTCACCCTCGGCCGTGAAGGGGATCGTCACGATCGAGATGGTGAGCGCGCCCTGCTCCTGGGCGGCCTGGGCGATCACCGGTGCTGCGCCGGTGCCCGTACCGCCGCCCAGGCCCGCCGTCACGAACACCATGTCGGACCCGTCGATAGCCTGGGTGATGTCCTCGATGTTCTCCTGGGCGGCTTCCTCGCCGATCTTCGGGACCGAGCCAGCGCCGCGACCGCCGGTGCGCTTCCGGCCGATGAGGATCTTCGAGTCCGCTCGCACCTCGTCGGCGAGGTGCTGGGCGTCGGTGTTGGCGGCGACGAGTTTCGCACCGTGAATACCCTCCTGCATCATCCGGGTGACGGTGTTGCCGCCCGCCCCGCCGGCACCGATGACGGTGATCTGGGTCTCGAGTTCGCCGACGACATCTTCCAACTCCTCGTCGGTCATGTGCCCCGACGAGGGCATCTCCTCGCTGGTCGACTCCTCGGTCGTCTCGGTCGGCGGATCGGTCAGTTCCTCCGACTCCTCGCCGTCGTCCATCGCGTCGTCGATGATGGAATCCATATTTAAACCAATATTGCGGTCGAACCATTATTATTCTTTGCCTTCGTCTGACGAACGTCTGACGATCGTCGAGCACCCGGGATCTGTCTCTTTCACCCTCGAACGTGCCGAAATCAATGGGCCCACCGAAATCGTATCCGAATTCTGTAAGGTGGATCGGCCGGCCTTCCCGGGGTCGTCGATCACTCACTCCAGATCGATACGCGTGGTCTCGATCCGGTGGACATCGTCGGGATCGATCGACTCGCCGTCGACCTCGATCGACTCGCCGTTCGCGAGGCGGCCGAATGCCGGACCGTCCGGAACGTCCATTGCGCGGGCACGCTCGGGATCGAACACGCGACGCTCGATTGCGATCGTGTCGTCGGCACGCTCGACCCGGTGTTCGCGGTCGATCACTCCGATGAGCGGATCGATCGGCGGCCCCTCGGGCCCAACGGCGACCCGGCCCGTGGGCTGGTCGTTCTCCCGGTCGATCGCGACGCAGTGTGCCCGGAGGAGCGCAGTCACCGCCTCACGGTCGACGGCCCGGGCGATGTCGATGAGATCCGCGGGAATCGACGCGATCGACCAGTCGTCGACGCGTGCGGCCGCCTCGCCGATCGCGAGGCCCCCGTCGATCGGGCCGAGTGCGGCTTCGAGCGCCGCGACGCGATCGATCGGAACGCCATCGGCCTCGCGCAGCCAGGTCTCGGAGACGATACGGTGGTCGGAGTCGGCCAGGACGGCCTCGACGCCCGGGTGGTCGCCGTCGACGACCGCCAAATCCGCGCCCGATCGGTCGAGGACCGCCGCGACGATCGCGGCGTGCTCGCGCGGATCGCCGAGTTCGTCGAGCGCCCAGTCAGCGGCGACGTGGCCGACCGCCCAGTCGGTGTCGCGCTGGATGCGCTCGAACCGGGGGACGTAATGGCCGCCGCCGAAGCCCGCCACCGGGCGCGGATCGCCCGTGGCCAGTCGGTCGGGCAGGTCCGCGATCGCCCGGGAGACCGCCCGTGCGGCGCTCTCGTCGTGCCAGGCGTCGGCGTCACTGCCGATCTCGACGAACGTAATGGGCACGTCGACCGCAGTCGGACCGTGATGGGTGCACTCCATGCCCACCTCGTACTCGGGCGGGGCGTGCTCGCGAAACCCGGCGAGGATCGCGTCGAGAGCGGACGGATCGGCAGGTGGGAGCGTCGCTGGCTCACCGCCGTGGTCGGCGCTCGCGATATTGCCCGGCGCGTGCGCGGTCACCAGTCGCCCGGTCTCGCCGGCGTGTTTCGAGACGACCAGCAGGCGATCGATCGCGGGGAACGCCGCCTCGGGGTGGACCAGATCGAGGTGGCGCTGCTCGACCGATCGCATCGCGAACCGACCATCGGCGGAGCGTCGATACGCGCTACGATCCGACCAGTCGATCTGCGATTCGAGAGCGTCCCGGATGGCGACCGACGCCGGATCGACTGCGCTCACGACGATCCCGATCACACCACCAGTCCGACGGCGCGATCCCTAAACGCGTCGAAGATGCGATCATGCCGTGGGAACGTTCGGACTGTGGTCGCCAGCGACCGAACGCTCACCGACGACCGGCACTGTGGATCGGTTCCTCGACGATTGGACCCGAACCGCGATCGGCCACCGCCGTCGACCACGATGCTCGAAAGTGGTTTGAGGCCGGCCCCGATAGCCGTTCGTCATGCGCTGGCGCTATGGGGCAGTCCTGCTGATTCCGCTGATCGACGCGCTTTTGCTCGTGCCGATCGCGAGAGTCATCGGATTCATCGCGACCGTCTTGCTCGTCGTGCTCACGGGGCTGATCGGGATGTTGCTCGTCCGCGCAGAGGGCCGGTACACCCTCCGGCGGATCCGCGATCGCCTCCAGCAGGGGGAATTGCCCGCCGAAGAGGTCTTCGACGGCGGGCTATTGCTCGTCGCAGCGGCCTTCCTGCTCACACCGGGCATCGTGACCGACACGCTCGGATTCCTGCTGGTGATCCCGATCACCCGCACACCCATCCGATCGGCGCTTCAGACGTACGTGGTCGTCCCGTTTCTCGACCGGGAACTCGACGGGATGCTCTCGGGGCAGATCTACGTCGACGGCGTCCCCGGGAGGAATGCTGGCGGGCCCGGTGGCGTCGGTCCGGGCCCCGGTGGCGCTGGACCCGACCCCGGCAGCGATGGACCGCCCGGCGGCCCGCGATCGTCGGACGGCGAGGATGACGATCTCGACCCCGACGACGCGACCCCGATCGACTTCGACGAGTAGGGATCGCCCGACGGCGACCGAAAGACAACGCTTAAACGATCCCCTGCAATACGGTTTGATGCGCTCGAACGGGCCAATAGCTCAGTTAGGTTGAGCGCTCGGCTGATAACCGGGAGGTCCGCGGTTCAAATCCGCGTTGGCCCACTCTTCTGCGACGAACGGATGTGAGGAGCGAATCGTGGGCCGAGCGGGTTTGAACCCTGCCAGTCAGGACCGGCCCGACCCACGGTCACACTTTCACCACTCCTCGACGTGCGTTCCACCCCGCAATGCCCCGCGCGAAGCGTCGAGCGCGCCGAATTCGGTCTCACACTTTCACTCCGCGTCTGGCATTCACTTTTCCACCCACTCTCCGCACGTCCACCCATGCAGCTATCCGTCGACATCGAGTCCCGCGCGGACCGCTGGCGATTTCGATGCCCGGAGGGCCACGTTAGCTGGGAACCCACCAACGACCACTTCTGGTGTGCGCGGTGTGCCAGCGATCCGAACGCCGAGGCCGCCTTCGACGCACTGTACGACAAGCGCCAGGATCGCTGGCTCGAACGCGATCAGGTCCGACTCCTCGATTCGGTCGCGCCCTACGACCGCGACCGGAGCGAGTAATGTCCGGGACGACCAGCGAGTACGTCCGGACCGAGATCGCGTTCTGTCCCAACTGCGAGCGCCGCGTCCCCGGACACGTCCGACACTACCCGAGTGATCACGTCGGGTGGACCTGTCCGGCCTGTCACGCCGCGTTCGCGGCTGACTCGATCGACGGCATCCCGCTCGCCGAAGTTCTCGCCACGACCGATATGAACGGAGCGCCGTCGTTCGATGGCTGAATACACTCTCGAACGATCGTCGACCGCTGCGCCCCTCGTCGACATCCGGTCGCTCAAACCCCTCGAGCCCCGAGCGCCCACGATGACCCGTCACGATCGTGTCCCGACGACCCGACTCACTGCCATCGCCGCGGCGGGCGACCTGACGTTCGTCGCCGCCTTCGTCCTCATCGGCGCGACCGTGGGCCACGGCGAGGACCCCGTGGCACAGGGCGGGCAGATTGCGGCGACGCTTCTCACCTTCATCCTCGGCTGGGTGCTCGCCGCGCTCGCAACCCGGGCCTACGCACCGGACTGGGCCGATCGGGTCGGGACCGCCGCGGGCCGGACCGCACTCGCGTGGCTCGTCGCCGTGGGCGTCGCACTCGCGCTCCGCTCGACCGCACTCGTCCCGGGTACGGCGGCGCTCTCCTTTGCGATGGTCGCGAGCGCGGTCGGTCTCGCGATGCTCGTCCCCTGGCGTGTCGGCCTCGCGTGGGCGAGTAAGCGTTGACCCGCGTCAGAGGTGGAATCGATCGACGGTGGTCGACGCGTTGTCGCCCGCGCTCGCGGCGACCACGACCTCCGTCTCGCCGGGCCCAACCTCGACCGTGCCTTCGAAGGCGCCGTCCTCGACACCGAGCAGATGGCTGTCGGCAGGCGTCGAGACCGCGACGCGGTCGCCGGTGGTCTCGCCAGAGACGACGACCGCGTTGCCCTGGTAGCGCACGTCGACACGCAGACTGGGCCCGGACCGATCGTGGACCGCCTGCTCGACGTATCGCTCGCGCACGACCGCGGGCGTCTCGACCGGTTCGCCCGCGCTCACGCCGTGAGCCAGGCGGACGTACTGGGCCATCGACCACGCGAGCGGCGTCGCCGACCCGGTCCCCTCGCCGAACTCCCAGCCGTATTCGGTCTCGACCTCGCGATCCCAGACCTGTTCGGCGATCATCCGCCCCGAATTGGCGAACTCCGCCATCGCCGCCAGGCAGTTCCGGCCCCCGAGATCGGGATCGTCGGCGCGGAGTTCGTACTCGCCGCGCTCGCCGGTCAGCAGCGGCCAGAGCCGGCCCTTCCCCGAGTTGTCGGGCGACCAGGGCCCGCCCTTGTCGCCGCGCTCGCGCTCCCCGTAACCGTCGCCGTTGTACCGGTAAAATCCCGCGGCCGAGCCAACGTCGACCCGGATCGTCGCATCGACCTCGCGAACCGAATTGCCGACCACGGGATGGTCGGCCGGGCGCACTCCGAGTCGGACGAGTTCGAGAAAGCCCGCGTCGATCACGTCGCGCTCGTCGAGGGTGGGCCCGTCGTTGGCGAGCGTCCGGAGCGTGCCGGCATCTGGATCGCCGTCCCGCGTGATCCGGACGTAGTACGGCGTCTCGTGGTGGTGTTCGGTCCCGGTCGTCGTCGCCGTCCACTCCTCGACCCGGGCGGCCCAGTCGTCGGCGATCGCCTGCCAGACGAGCGCATCGGCCTCTCGCCCGGTCGCCGCTGCGAGGTGACTCGCACAGACCAGGCCTGCGATCTCGGTGGCGATCGTCGACGGCGAGTAGCCCGCCTCCTCCTCCCAGCGCTCCTGGGCGGATTCGGGACCGCTGAACGCGACATAGCGGGCCGACCGACGGACGTGCTCGTACTCGTAGGCCACCTCCTCGAAGCCGACCCCGCGCTCGAAGAGGTGGTAGGCCATCACCTGCGGGAACGAGATGGTGTCCATCTGCTCGCCACCCCAGCGCGTGATGCCGTTGACGTAGGTGTTCTGGGGGATGAATCCGGACTCGTCCTGCTGATACTCGTAAATATATTCCAGCTGCGATCGGGCGACATCCAGCGCGCCGATCGTCTCGAAGACCGTAAAGACCTGATAGAGATCCCGCGACCACACGAAGTTGTAGCCGTATCCACGCGGTTCGTCGGCGGTGACGGCGACGCCCCAGGGAACCGACGGCGAGGCGATCGATGCCCCGTGGAAGGTCTTGTCCCCGACGGCGAAGAGACTCGCAAGCGACGTGCGGTACTGGGCCGCCAGTTCGGCGTCGTCGGCGACCGATGCGGGCAGTGCGTGCTCGGACAATCGATCGGTCCAGGTGTCGTCGTAGGCCGCCCTGACGGTCTCGAATCCCCGATCGAGAGCCCCGGTCGCCGCGCCGAGCGCCGCCGCGGTGTCGGCATACCGGGCGAACCCGAGCGCGAGGCGCTCCTCGACAGTCACGCCCGTGCCGAGTCGCCCCAGCAAGACCACGTTCGCGCCGTCGATGGCATCGCGCGGCTCGGGGACGATCCCATCCCGGAACAGGGCCCGTAGCTCGTCGCTCCCTGCCGACGCGACGGTCGCCCAGTCGAATCGGTTCTCGGCCGCCATCGCGACGGCAACGGAGTACGCATCGCCCGACTCGTCGGCGAGTAGCGCCTCCTCGGCGTCGCCGGTGTACGCCGTTGGATCCCGGGCCGCGAGGTGTCGACGGCCGTCCTCGCCGAGACGAATTCCGCGATCGGCCGACCCCGAGTTGGTGAGGGCGATGTCCGCGACGGCATACACCTCGTAGTCGCGATCGTCGTGGGCCTCGAACGCGAGGTCGGCCACCAGCGCATCGTGTGCGGGATCGGTGGCGTATTCGACGGTCAACTCCCAGTCGTGGCCCTGACCGTCGTCGGCCTCGAAGACGTGCGCGAAGCGCAGCGACTCCTCGGCCCGTGGCTCGACCCGGCGCGTGAGGCCATCGTCGGCACGACGGGTTTCGCGGTGAGTCCGTGTTGTCGTCGCGTCCTCGACCGACCGGACCAGAAAGTCCAGCGTCCGGAGGTTCATCAGATCCACCCGCGGGAATCGGACTTCCGTGACGGCACCGCGCGTCAGCGTCGCCCAGACGCGAGACGGATCGTCGGCACCGTGATCGGCAGCGGTCAGCACGCCGAACTTCTCGCCAGTCGTCCAGGTCGGCCGTTCGGCAGGCCCCTCGATGTCGGCTCCCGACGGCAGCGCCCCCGCCTGGTCGAGCAGCGCCGTCACCCGCAAGCGCAGAGCGTGTGACCACCCCAGTGGGCTGGCCGAATCGAGCGTGCCGTCGTCGAACACCTGTTCGGCGAGATAGCCTGCATCGGTCGTCAGCGGGCCGTCCCCGTCGGCCAACTCGTACAGCCCGGCGGCACGCTCGAAGAGTGCGCTGCCGTCCCGGTCGCGGGACTCGAACGCAGTCCCGAGTCGCGCGGCCGCGAACGCCGCCCAGAGCGTCGCGACCGACCAGATCTTCGGCTCGCTCTGCTCGGCCCGGCGCCAGCGATCGTCCTCGTACCGGATCAGGCCCGCCACCGGCCCGTCGGGATCGCGAAACAGCGTCTCGATCGTCGTCGCGAGATGCGATCGGAGCCGATCGAGGTCGGCGTCGTCGGCGATCCGGTCGTACGCCAGCATGGCCTCGACGATGGCGACGCTCGCCACGTCGATCCGCGACAGTCGGTCGCCCTCGACGAGCGCCATGGCGTACGCGCCGCGGTCGTCATCCCAGAGCCGCTCGATGCCCGCGCGGACGGTCTCGGCCGCCGACCGAGCGCGCTCTCGAAGGGGTGTGCTGACGGGGGCATCGGCCACGAGTGCGAGCGCGCGAAGCGTTTCGGCGGCGGTGTGACAGAACTGGCCGATGGTGTCCTCCCAGACGTTCTGACACGGCGCTGGCAGGCCATTGTCGGCGAGATCGCGCTCGATGGCGTCGATCGCCCCGTCGATCGTCGATCGGATCTCGGCGGTCACTTCCTCGTCGAGGTGGCTGTGGCGCTCGTCGAGCAGCGTCGCCAGAAAGGCCGTCACCGTCGCGGTCTGGTCGGCCTGGTACTCCACCGACTCGTCGTTGCGCTCGACGCGGGCGTTCGCCCAGCCAGGCGCGAGCGAGCCATCGGCCGCCCACACCCGGTGTGGCCAGGTCCCGTCGGGCAACTGCTGGCGGCAGTGAAATCGAGCGCTTCGCTCGGCGGCGTCGATCACCGGGAGGTCGAAGTGATCGCCGGCCGCGAGATAGTGATCGGCGATCGCGGCGTCGTCTCGAAACCAGACGAACCCGTACCCCCCAGAGTTGGCGAAGAAGGTGTCGAACTCGGGGGCTGCGACGTGCCCGCCCGACTTCACGCTGAGCAAATCGAGGACGCGCAGATCCGATCGAACCAGTTCCGACCGCGGGACGCTACTCGGGATCGTCGCGACCGTTCGATCGCGCGCGGCCGACCGCAGGCTGTCGGCGCTGTCGTGATCGATCGCACACCGCCGGAGGTCCGCCAGTGCCGTTCCGCGATCGATCTCGCGGTGATCGGAGAGCTGGCTCACGAGCGTCGTGCGCGACCCGCGTCCGGCCCGTTCCAGGGGGGCGGTCACCACGAAGTCGCCGGTGAGCCGCGTCTGGTCGTAGCTCCGGGTCTCGTCGCCCCGCGGGAACGACACTGGCGCGTCGTCGAGCAGTTCCTCGAACTGTTCGGGCCGCTGGCCCCGAACCGCATCCAGCCCCGTCGAGGCCGCGAGATAGTCGTGTTCTCGCCGGTGAAACACCTCCAGGGCCTGCGTTCCATCGGGCCCGCCGTCGTCGTGGATCAGCGCGCCGACGCCACCCTCCGAGCCCTCGGGTGCCATCGTGACGAACGCGACGAGGCGTGCGTCCGTCGGGATCGACCCGCGGAGTTCGACGTGGGTGACGTGGGCCCGTCCGAGGGTGAGATCGTACTGGTGGACCGTATACGAGCCAGCGTCGTACTCGGTCTCGACCAATCGAGTCTCGCGGTAGTAGTGCTGGCGGATCGTATCGAGCCCCTCGAACCAGTGGACGCCGTCGTCAGTTTCGATGCCGAACTGAGAGCGATCGATACCGTACAGGCCCGCGAGCGGCGAGGAGTAGTCCCGGATCGACCCGTCGGGGTCGACGTGGACGAGTCGATCGTCGTACCCCGAGAATGCCCCCCGGATCGTCCGGTGTTCCTCCGGAAATCGCTCCGAGGGAGATCGCTTGTAGTCGTTGAGCGCCGTCGTCAGCCGCATACCACTCCCATGCGCGACCGGGCCAATAAACCCCCGACCGGGCCAGGGCCTCCGTCCCCGGGCCAGGACCTTTCG
>JBDGTN010000025.1:0-11702 GCA_042216835.1 Halococcoides sp. | reverse complement strand
AGGGTGATCGACCCGCTGCCGTCGAAGTCGTAGGCTGCGGTGTGGTTGGTGACGACCGCGCGATCCGAATTCCTGAAGAAAATGTTCACGTCGGGAAAGCCCCACTTGCCGTTCGCGTTGAAATCCTCGTACAGTCCGTCGCCATTCGGGTCTCTGGGGATCGTCCCCTCGATCGGTTCGAGGTCGGACTGATTCGCCGAGGCGTTCTCGGTTGCGTCGAGGGTCGATCCCCCGCCCGCAAGCGCGCTCTCGGAGCTATCGGTCGTGCCGAGACCGGCCATCGCCGGCCCGACGGCAGCGGTACTGACCAGCAGGAGTGCGAACAGCACGGCAACTCCCTGACGGAAGCGCGTGTGCATCTGTTGGCGGTCGGTGACATCGGGGTGAATTTATATCTGACTTTTCGGACGAACTGTCCGACATATCCATGTGTTCGATCGTGACATACGGCGATCGATTCGTTGCGATCGACTCTCGCGGGTGGGAGTGGGGAGGGGGCGAGGAGGGCAATAGATCCGTCGACGATCGAGGATCGATTCACCGCCGTTCGACTGCCGGTCAGAGTCGCTCCAGCACGGCGTCGGTCTCGTAGTCCAACTCGATCAGACGCGTGCGCCCACGGCCCTCGACGCTGGTGTAGTGGGTCTCGACCAGCCCGATTCGGTCCAGTTTGTCGAGCACCTCGGCGTAGCGGGTGTACGCCAGATCGGTCCGATCGTGGAAGGCGTCGAAGACATCGCCAGCGTGCCCGCCGCCCTCGCTGGCGATCACGGCAAGGAGGTCGCGTTCGGTGTCGCCGAGCGCGTTGATCTCCCGGGAGAGGTGGACGTGTTTGGCGGCGTCGTAGGCCTCCTCGACATCCTCGATCGCGACCGTCCGCCGGCCGGCCATCTCGGCGTTCAGTCCGGCCCGCCGGAGCAGGTCGATCCCCATCCGGAGGTCGCCATCGTGGTCGGCCGTGTACTCCGCGACGCGATCGAGCAGTGTCGTGTCCACGGCCTCGGGCTGAAAGCCCCGCTCGACGCGCTCGGAGAGGATGTCGACGATCTCGGAGCGGTCGTACGGCGGGAAAAAGACCTCTTCGGGACGGAACACGCTCTGGACGCGCCCGTCGACGGCCTCCATCAGTTCGAGATCGGTATCCGAGGAGATGACGATCACGCCGATCTTCGCCCCGGACTGGGCCTCGTGGGCGCGCAACAGCGAGTACAGCGTCTCCGAAATCTCGTTTTCGTAGGCCAGATAGTTCACGTCGTCGAGTGCGACGGCGAGGACCGCGTCTTCCTCGACGAGGTGATCGGTGATCTGGTCGAACAGTTTCCGGAAGGAAATCCCACTCGCGGGCGGTTCGTAGTCGAAGACCGCCTCGAACAGCGACGAGAAGACCGCATAGCGCGTCGCGTCGACCTGGCAGTTGATGCGTGCGACCCGGACATCGGTCTCGGCCCGCAACTCGCCGAACAGTTTCTGGACCGCCGTCGTCTTCCCCGTCCCCGGCGGACCGCGCGCGATGACATTCAACGGGCGCGACCCCCGAACGGCGGGCCGGAGCGCGTACTTCAGCGACTCCATCTGTGTGTCGCGATGGTGAAACGTCTCGGGGACGTAATCGAGTTCGAGGACGTGCTCGTCGCGGAATACCGACTCGTCCCAGCCAAGCATGTCCCCGTCGTCGGTCATCGTCGGAGCATGTCGGGCCGGCCGTATTAAGATTTTCAGAGGGACCCGGACGATCACTCCTGAGAACGACGCCGCCAGTGTGAAGGGGGCGTCCACGGAATGTACCGGGCGTGAGTCGCCACGCCGATCGACTGCGGGCCGGCACCATCCCGCTCGCCGTTCTGAGCCTCCTTCTCGTGGTGGCAGTCGTGACGGCGAGTGGGGCCGTCGCCGCCGACGAACCGATCCGCGAGACGGCCCACTACGAGTTGACGCCCGACCGGCCGGGCCGCGTCGTCGTCACTCTCGCGTACACGACGCCCGATCCGCTGGCCGAGTTCTCGGTCGACCTTCCGCCGTCGCCGACCGTCATCGCAGCCGAGGGCTTTACCGCCGAGGACGGCCGCTACGTCTGGGATGGCGAGACCGACCGGCCACGACTCCGCGTTCGCCTCCCGGTCAACGAAACGGGCCGGGAGTTTCAGCGCGGCACGGCCGGATCGTCGCCGGTCGCCGACCGGGTTCCCGGCGGCGCCGGGTTGATCTTCGTGGACGCGGGCGACTGGGCGCTGTTCACCCGGCCATCGACGACGATCCGGTGGAGCACTCGCGAGCACCTCGACTTCGAGCGGGCGACCGAGACCGAGGGGCCCGGCATCGCGGGATCGACGCTGGTCTTTCTCGGCGAGCATCGCACGGTCACCAGAACGGTCGACGGCTGCCGCTTCACCTACGTCGTGCCCGCCGGGACCGACCCCGCGGTCGACCCCGCGACGACGCTCGATGCGCTCGCGTTTGCCAGTCGCGAGGTGCGCGTCGGCGCACACCCGGATCACGTGCTCGCCGTCGCGGCCCCGACGACCGTCAACTGGGGGGTCGCCGGTCTCCAGGTCGGCCGGTCGGACTTCTGGGTTCGGGCCGATCAGCCGCTTGGACCCGGCAGTACGTGGTATCACGAGTACGTTCACGTCCGCCAGGGATTCCGCACGCGGACGGCGACGGCCTGGACCACCGAGGGGATGGCGACCTACTACGCCGCGCTTCTGGGGCTGAAAAATGGCGGGAGTTTCGAGGCCTTTCAGGCCCGTCTCGCCCCTGGCACGGCCGACCGCTACGACGACGTTGTGCTCGCGGATCCGACGACCTGGCACGACGACGCCCCCTACCGGAAGGGAGCGCTCGCGATCGGTCACCTCGATCGCCGGATCCGTCTCGCCAGCGACGGCAGTTCGTTCCAGCGGGTCTGGAGCGCGCTCAACCGCGAATCCGATCCGATCGCCGCCAATCGGCTCTACACTGCCGTTGGTGCTGCCGGCAACGACAGCCTCGCCGTCGCCGCCAGACAGTACGCCGAGTCGCCCGGCGGAATCGAGATGTGGTCGGCCCGCGAGCACCGCGCGGCGTTCGGCGGGTCCGGACCCCACTTCCAGATCACGCACGCGACGGCGGTGACGGTCACCGGCGAGTATCGCACGACGGCGATCGATCCAGACCGGACTGCCGTCGTCGGACCGGACGAGTCCGTCACGATCACCTACCGGGTTTCCAACGTCGGTGATGTGGCCGGTCAGTACGCGGTGCCGGTACGGCTGGGCAATCGGACGGTCGATCGCCTCACCGGGACCCTCGATGTCGGTGAGAGCGTCACCCACGAGGTATCGGTCACGCCGAATCGGACGGGTCGAGTGGCGCTCTACGCCGGCAATTCGGTGCTCGATCTTCGCGTCGTTCGCCCGCCGGTGCGCGTGGTCGACCTTACCGTTACGAGCACGGGGACGACCACCGTAACCGCAACGGTCGCGGGCAATGCGACGCTCCCGACGACCGGCCGGATCGCGATCCGCTGGGACGACCGGACGATCCTCGATCGGACCGTCACAATCGCACCCGGAGAGAATCGGACGCTCACGGCCGCGGTACCGAACGCGACGGCCGGCGAACACACCGTCCATGCGGGCAACGCCACCGCGACCGTGACGATCACCGAATCGACGCCGACCGGCGGACCGGCGGTCGGTCCGCTCGCGGCGCTCGTCGTGATCGTCCTCGTCGGCCGGGCCTGCCGGGACGGGACCTGATCGACTCAGATCGCGTCGAGTCGATCGATCACGTCGTCGGCCGTCGCTCCGACGACGATGGCGTCGCCACCCTGGGCGACGACCCCGGGGACGGAGTCGCACTCCTCGAGGAGCGCCCGGGCCCCTGCCCGTCGATCGTCACTCTCGATCGTCGGCCAGTCTCCGCTGGCGTCGGCGATCCGGATCGCGACCCTGCAGTCGGGCGCGCGATCGCGGACTCCGAGCAGGACGGGGGCGGCCGGATCTGTGAGGGGTCCCCCCCGGCCGACCGCGACCACGTCCCCGGGATCGTCCGCGAACGGCGTCGCCACGAGCGCGCTCTCGGCGCGGTCGGCCACCCGGCCGTAAAGACCGGCGGCCGACTCGACGGTCGTCGATCGCTCGGCGCGATTGCGCAGGCCTGCGAGATGGTGGACGGCGCCGGGACCCGCACCGGCCCGGTGGTGGTATCGGATCGCCCGCGCGAGCAGGCCGATTCCGTCCCTGACGGCCCGGTGAAGCGTCACGCCCTGGGCGAGGCGAGCCGCGATCGCACTGCTGAGCGCACAGCCCGATCCGTGGGTCGCGTCGGTGTCCACGCGCGAATGAACGATGGTCTCGCTCGTCGATTCGCCGGTGGTCTCGCCGTCCGACTCGTCGACTGGGTTGCCGTTCGACACGTCCATATCCGTGTCTGGATCCGCGACCAGTACGTCCCGAACGGTCGCGTCGTCGCGGTGGCCGCCGGTGACGAGTGCAGCGTCGGCCCCCATCTCGACCAGCGCCTCGCCCGCTCGCTCGGCGCTCTCGTCGTCTTCGATATCGATCCCGGTCAGGACCCTGGCTTCCTCGCTGTTCGGCGTCACGAGTGTCGCCCGCTCGATGAGGCCTTCGTAGGCATCTTCTGCGTCGTCGTCGAGCAGGCGATCGCCCGACTCCGCGACCATTACCGGGTCAACCACGAGCGGGTCGATATCGGCGACGGTCGAGCGGACGGTCTCGACGACTCCCGCGGTGCCGAGCATTCCGATCTTGACGGCCTCTACGTCGAAATCGTCACGAACGGCGGCGATCTGTGCACGAATCGCCTCGTGAGAAACGGGATGGATGTCGTCGACGCCCACGGTGTTCTGGGCGGTCACGTTGGTGATCGCCGACGTTCCGAAGGTGCCGACGGCCTCCATGGTCTTCAGGTCTGCCTGGATACCAGCCCCGCCGCCAGAGTCGCTGCCCGCGACCGTGAGCGTCACGGGCCGATCGACCGGGTCTGCTTCGATGGACATGGCCGTCCGTCAGGGGGCCCCACCAATCAATCTGGCCGTCGCGGTGGGCCAGGCCGCCCGGCGACGTGCTGGATTTCTCCGCGCCTGTCAGGGTGAGAAAATCAGTGAGGGGCCGATCCGTGTGGTAATCCTTCGAGGGTACTGTGTCGATTTCACCGTCCGAAACACTCATAATCGTTCGTTTGAGTCTCCGCGGGACTTTTGTCCCTGAGGCCATTAGTTGGAGTCACCACGCCGTGGGGGGCGTGGGGGGAATCATGGATAAACGAACGCCACAGAGTACGAAACAGAAAGAGGGTAATCTGGTCTCCGTCGAAACCGAGGACGGCGATACGGTCATCTACGACCGCGATAGTCCATCCTCGGCCTGGATCCGCTCCGATCGCACGATCGGACTGGACACGTAACGAGATCTCGCCACTCTCGGATTCGTCACGAGACAGGAGAGTCTCGACAACGGCCAGAGACAGGAGAGTCTCGACGATAGCCACGAGACAGGACGGTTCTCTGGAACCGGAGCGAGATATCACGAGTCTCGACATTCGTCGGGAGAGTCCACACGTCGCGGGACCGGCGTGAGACGCCTGCTCGTGGAGGAGGCCGTTCACTCCGCCGATCGAGCGGCAAACTCTTCGAGCGCCTGCCAGTACGGATCGGCACCCGGGTGGTCGACCCGGTCGTCGTCGACGATCAGACCCGATCCCTCGCGGACGACGCCCGCCTCAGCCGCGGGCACGTCGGCCGCGGCGAGTGCGTCGAGCACCGCATCGACGCCCGAGGGGTCGACCGTCAGCAGCAGCGTTCCCTCGCTGATCGAGATCCAGGGATCGATCTCGAAGAAGTCACACGCCGGACGGATGCCCTCCCGGACGGGGATCGGGTCGCGCTCGATCGCGATCTCGACGCCCGCCGCACGCGCCATCTCGTGGAGGCCGCCGACCACGCCGCCCTCGGTGGCGTCGTGCATCGCGGTCACCGGGCCCGCGTTCGAGGCGACGATGGCGTCCTCGACGGGGCTGGAGTCGTAGAACCGTTCCTGGGCTGCCTCCAGGGTGGACTCGTCGACGGCTTCGGCGAGCTGGTCGGCAAACAAAATCGAGAGGATGCCGACCGCCTCGACGGCGGGGCCTTTCGTGACGATCACGCGGTCGCCCGGGCGCGCGCCATCGGGCCGCACGAGGTCCTTCGGATCGCCCACGGCCATCGCGGTCCCGCCGCCGACCATCGGATACGAACAGCCCTCGTACCGGGCGGTGTGCCCGGTCACGACCTGTACGTCGAACGCGCGCGCTTCGCGATCCATCACCGACCAGATCGCTTCGAAGGTGTCGTCCTGAATTTCTGGCGGGAGGTTGAGGTCGATGCTCAGGTAGGCGGGGTCGAGCCCCGAAACGGCGATGTCGCTCAGCAGGATGTGCAGTGCGAGCCATCCCGCACGTTCGAGTCCCAGACCGGGGTTGATCGAGACGGGATCGGTCGCCATCGCGAGCACCTGCCCACCGATCTCGACCGCGCCGAAATCGACGCCGTGGGCGGGTTCGAGGACGACTTCGTCGCGGTCGGCCCCGAGGTGTGGGTAGATGAACTGGTCGAAAAACTCGCGGTCGGCCTTGCCGAGGTCGGGCATACCGGCGGTTGGCGATTCGGGTATTAGTGTGTGGTCATCGCCGGTGGTGAAATCCATATTATGTAATAAAACAAAAATGATTATTAATGATACTTTTAGTATTTTGACTGTGAATATGAAAATACTTAAGTGCAATCCGATTGCAGCTAAAATTGTCCACAGTGATATGCAGACTTTCCCTGGATTTGTTGAATGGAACTCTATAGAGTTAGATTGGTATTAAAAATCAATAGGATTAGTTTTAAATGATATTGAAAAGGTTCGAGGCTTTCTTTATTGATGTATTTATCGTTACTACGATATCTCTACCCGTTCTCTTGTTTGGGGGCCTGATGATTGGAGATCCGACAGCTCCGAGTGCTGCTATCTGGTATTCTGGAATACCCTCAGCAATTATGGTTGTAATCTATAAGATTCTGTTTGAAGCGTATACGAATGAAACGATCGGGAAACGAATCGTCGATATATCGGTCTCCGAGGACCACTCGTCGGATCTCACGCTCCGATCGTCCATCGTTCGGAACGGTTTTCTCGTCGTCGATTTCCTTCCGTTTGGATTCGTCGGTGCCATTGTATCGATGATGATCGATGACGACTGTCGACGAATCGGTGATCGAGTTGCGGGAACCGTCGTAACGTCGACAACTGAGTAGTGAGGCTGGTGTCACACCCGGCGACGAGGCTCACTGTTGGTCTGCAACGCCGGCGATCACGACGGCCGATTCGAGCACCGGCCGCGATCGCACCGACCGGTAGGACTTTGGGGCACTCGCCCGACGCTCACATCCATGTACGAACACGAGGTGGTCGTCGTCGGGGCCGGCGGTGCGGGCCTCCGGGCGGCCATCGCGGCCGACGAGGCCGGGGCCGATGTGGCGATCGTGACCAAACTTCATCCCGTCCGGAGCCACACCGGCGCGGCCGAGGGCGGGATCAACGCCGCGTTGCGCGAGGAAGACTCCTGGACCGACCACGCCTACGACACGATGAAGGGCGCGGACTATCTCGCCGACGCCCCGGCGGTGGATACCTTCGCCCAGGACGCGCCCGCCGAGGTCATTCAACTCGAACACTGGGGGATGCCCTTCTCCCGGGACGAGGACGGTCGGGTCTCCCAGCGGCCCTTCGGTGGCCTCTCCTTTCCGCGGACGACCTACGCCGGCGCGGAGACGGGCCACCACCTGCTGCATACGATGTACGAGCAGGCGCTCAAGCGCGGCATCGAGGTCTACGACGAGTGGTTCGTCACCCGTCTCGCGGTGACCGACGAGGCCGATCCGGCAGAGCGGACCTGTGCGGGCGTCGTGGGCTACGAACTGAGCACCGGCGAGATCGATGGATTTCGCGCCACCGACGGAGTCGTGCTCGCGACCGGCGGCCTCGGGCAGGTCTACGAACACACCACGAATGCGGTGGCGAACACCGGCGACGGCGCGGCGATGGCGTATCGTGCGGGCGTGCCACTCGAAGACATGGAAATGATCCAGTTCCACCCGACGACGCTGCCCTCGACGGGCGTGCTGATCACCGAGGGGGTCCGCGGCGAGGGTGGCATTCTGTACAACTCGGATGGCGAGCGGTTCATGTTCGAACACGGCTATGCGCTCAACGACGGCGAACTCGCCTCGCGTGACGTGGTCTCGCGGGCGGAACTCACCGAGATCAACGCGGGCCGCGGTATCGACGACGAGTACGTCCACCTCGATATGCGCCACCTCGGCGAAGAGCGCGTCCGCGACCGTCTGGAGAACATGATCCACCTCGCGGAGGACTTCGAGGGCGTCGACGCACTCGAACAGCCGATGCCGGTCAAACCCGGCCAGCACTACGCGATGGGCGGGATCGAGACCGACGAGAACGGTGCGACCTGCATCGAGGGGCTGTACGCCGCCGGCGAGTGTGCCTGCGTGTCCTTACACGGCGCGAACCGCCTCGGGGGCAACGCCCTCCCCGAGTTGCTGGTGTTCGGTGCTCGTGCCGGTCGATCGGCGGCCGGCGATGCGCCCGGGACCGCCCAGATCCCGACCGGGCCGGCCGCGCGATCGGCCGACGGGGACCTCGACGCGGCGATCGGCCCCGCAGCGGTCGACTCCGGATCGGCCGACGATCCGGCGACCGACGGCGGGCAGGCGACGGTGGGGACAGTCGAGGCTGCCGTCGACACCGAGCGCGATCGCGTCGAGGCGTTGAAAACGCGGGATGGCACCGATCACGCGGCCGTTCGGCAGTCCGTTCAGACGACGATGACCGACAATGTCAACGTGTTTCGCGAGGCGTCTGGCCTCGAAGACGCACTCGCGGACCTGCGGGCCGCCCGCGAGCAGTACGCCACCGTGGCGGTCAGCGACCCGTCCGAGACGTTCAACACCGACCTGATCCACACGCTCGAAACCCGGAACATCATCGACCTCGCTGAGGCGATCACCGTCGGCGCGCTCGCCCGCAAGGAGTTCCGCGGTGCGCACTGGCGCAAGGCCCACCAGGAACGCGATGACGAGCACTGGCTGCGCCACACCATGCTTGCCTTCGACGGCGGTGATCCCGAGATCTACTACTCGCCGGCCAATCTGGAGGGCCACGAGCAAACCTACGAACCCTCGACGCGGAGCTACTGAACGGGCCGACCGGAGTCGCCGACTCGCGACGAGTCAAATCGACGGCCGAAACCATCTGCGGTATCGCAAAACTCTTCCAACGATGATAATTTAAGCGTCCGGACCGTCAAAATGTAGTGACCATGGCCGAGGGATATTGCGGACACGAGGGGACACGACGCCAGTTTCTCGCGACGGTGGGGGCCGGAGCGGGGGCGGGACTGATCGGTGCATCGAGCAGCGTGACGGCGGCCGAGGGCGATTTCGTCCGCCGGAACGGCTCGGAGTTGCTGCTCGACGGCGCACCGATCGCACTCCACGGGGCGAACAACTTCTGGATCACGAACTCCGCCCGGGGAACTCAGACTCGCGTCGATTCGCTGTTCGCGATGTTCGAGGCGATGAACATCGATCTGGTGCGGACATTCGCGTCCTGTGAGGGGAGTTCCCAGGGCAAGTGCTACATGCCCGAGCCATACACGCACGATCAGGCGGCCCTGGAGATGCTCGATTACGTCATCGACAGCGCAAATCGCCACGGCATCCGGCTGAACCTCGTCCTGGCGGACAACTGGGATCACAACGGTGGCATCGCCCAGTACGTCGACTGGGTGGACAGTGCCGAATACCACGGAGATTTCTTCCGCAACGAGGATGTCAAGGACCTCTACAAGTGGCACGCCGAGGATCTCCTGACGCGGACGAACTCGGTGACCGGCGTCGAATACCGCAACGATCCCGCGATTCTTTCGTGGGAACTCTGTAACGAGCCCCGAATCGAGGGCGACGCCTTCGGCGAGGGGAACGATCCCGGAAACGAGAAACGGGCGTCGATGCTGGAGGACTGGTTCGGAGAGATGGCGGGATTCGTCCACGACCTCGACGGGAATCACCTGGTTTCCTCCGGGACGGAGGGATTCTATACGCGTCCGGATCGCACCGGGTGGTATTACAGCGACTGGACGGGCCAGGACTACGAGCGCCACCACGCGGTCGAGGGCATCGACCTCGCGAGTTTCCACATGTATCCTTACCACTGGAACATTCCGAAAGACTACTGCAGCACGTGGATACGCGAGCACGTCCACACCGCTCACGAAAACCTCGACAAACCCGCCTACATGGGCGAGTTCAACGTCAACGTCTCGGGTCGGTCGGGGTCGAACTGCGAGGACCCGCCCGCTCAGGTCACCGAGCGCAACCAGTACCTCCGGGAGTGGTACCGCGTCGCCGACGCGTACGATCTCGATGCGGCGACCATCTGGCAGATCGTCCTGCCGGAGATGCACGATCACGACGGATTCCAGGTCTACCGGTGTGAATCCGGGGACGTGCTCGGAACGTACGCCGACGCGACTGACGCGAAGAGTCCGGGATTCGGACGGTCGGGTGCCACCACACTTCACGCACCGACCGCGATCGATACCGTCACGGACGGCAATGCGATCGACTGCCACTGGAGTACCGTCCCGAAGGCGAGTGCGTACGAGGTGACCATCGGTTCGGCGTCGACGACCGTCCGGACGACGAGTGTTCGTCGATCGGGACTCGATCCCGGCCGCGAGTACGACGTGGCTGTCGTGCCGGTGGGGCCCGGTGGGGCGCGTGCCGATCCGATCACGACGACGGCGACGACGGAAGGCCCCGCGACCGTCGACGCCCCCGCCTGGAAGAGGGGAACGGTCTTCGAGACGGGCGATCGGGCGACCCACAACGGCATTCTCTGGAACGCCAACTGGTACACCGATCAGGAGACGCCCCGATTCGAGAACGGCTACGCCTGGTCGATGGTCCGACAACTGACCGTTCCGCAGGTCGATTCGCCGGCCTGGGGGTCCGGGCCACCGACGACGACACCGACGACTACGACGCCGACCACGACGCCAACGGACCGGGGCGAGCGATGGCCGACCGATGCAACCGACCCCGACGACGACGGTCTCTACGAGGATTTCTCGGGCAACGGTCAGATCGACTTCCCCGACGTGAATATGTTCTTCCAGCACTCCGATACCGCGAAGGTCCAGAACTATCCGGAGTATTACGACTTCACGGCCGACGGATCGATCAGTCTCCAGGACGTGATGGCGCTGTTCGAGATGGTCTGACCGACACTCGGCTCGGTCGGTCAGAACGCTGACTGTAGAGAACGTTGACTCCAACTCACATAATTTTAAGGTGATTGCCCCAGAATATACCGGGGAGTGCGACCCCTGGGAGGGGAATCCATGACAGAACCACGGACTTCGGCAGGTGGGGTATCGACCACCAGACGACGATTCTTGCGCGCGGGCGGTGCGGCGGGGGCGATGGCGATCGGTCTCGGGTCGGCGGTCGGGTCAGCCGCCGGGTCGATCACCGAGTTCGAGGAGTTGACCGTCAGCGAGGACAACCGGATCGTGAACGAGGACGGCCAGACGGTCGTCCTGCGCGGGTTGAATATTCCCGACCCCAAGCGGGCGAACTACACCGCGCCGGTCCG
>JBDGTN010000116.1:0-11741 GCA_042216835.1 Halococcoides sp. | reverse complement strand
ACAGAGGGCGACGAGGGTGGCGAGGGGACTGGCACAGAGGGCGACGAGGCCGAGAGCAATGTGCCCGGCGACGAGGGCGAGGCACCCGACCCGGCGACCGTCGAGGATCTTGCCGACCGACTCGAAGAGTATCGATCGGACCTCGAAGCGGCACGGGGGCCCTACAGCGAGGAGGTTGTCGAGGAGATCGAAGACATCGAAGCCACGCTCCGCGAGACCCGCTACACCGAGGCGGGCGAGCGCTCGATCCGGGACGCCGTCGAAACGCTCGCCGGAGAAATCTCGGCACACGTCGGGACGACAGTGTCGATCTCCGGACCGGGCGTTGCCGATACCGCCGACGCGCTCGGCGACGCCGCGGAGGCGGTCACCGATAGCGATCTCGACCCCGACGCCGATGCCGATGCGATCGCCGCGCTGCTCGACGCGACCGACGACCTTCGTGCAGGCGTCGATGCGGCCGAATCGTGGACTGACCTGGAGATCCGCGAGCGTCTCCAGCGCGACGGGTTTTACGATGTGCTCGAACCGGAACTCCGCAAGGACTTCCCGCCGGAATGGAACGCCGTCCTGGTGTATGCCGACGAGTACAAGCAGTCCCGGGACAGCGAGGCCGTCGAGCAGATCCTGCTGGCGCTCGACGTGTTCGACAGCGACTTCATGGAGGAGAACATCCTCGAAACCTTCGAACGAATCGCCCCGCCGGAAGCGTTCGATGCCGTCCACGAACGCGCCCAGCGGCGCAACCACCTCGCGATCGAGGTGCTCGGCGCGATCGGCGACGAGCGCGCGGTCGAGACGCTGGTCGACTTCCTCGACGGGGCGCGTCCACTCGAACTGAAGACGCTGGAGGCGCTCGGCGCGATCGGAAGTCGCGAGGCGACCGCGCCGATCGCGGACCGACTCGCCGCCGACGCGGCAGCCGTTCGCTCGACGGCGGCCCGGGCGCTCGGTCGGATCGGTGACCCGCGCGCGATCGATCCGCTGGCTGCCACCCTCGAGGGCGACGATGCCGACGAGGTCCGCGCGAGTGCGGCCTGGGCACTCGTCCAGATCGGGACCGATCGAGCACTCGATGCGGCCCGTCCCTACGCCGACGACCGGTCGCCGCTCGTCGCGAGTGCCGCCCCCGAACACACCTGACGGTGCTGTCGAGCACCGATCGGTCCGCATCCGATACCATCTCGATCGCATCTTTCGACCGAGGTGACGGCCTGAGCCACCCATTCAGATAACGCCGGCCACCAGCAGTCCGACGAAGACAATGTAAAATACGGTGAGGACGACCCCGTCCCGTCGGGTGATCGAATTGCCCCATTTCAGTAGCGCGCCCGCGAGCACGACCGATCCGAAGAGTACTCCGACGGACGTGATCACGTTGCCTTCGACGGCCGTCGAGCGCGCGAGAATCGAGAGCGGGAGGCCGAGGCCGACGAGGATGTCGAAGATGTTACTCCCGACGGCGTTGGTCACCGCCATCGATCCCATGCCTTTCCGGGCCGCAGTCACGGAGGTAAACGTGTCCGGGACCGAGGTTCCGGCGGCGATGACGATCAGCGCGAACACCGATTCCCGCAGTCCGAAGAAGTCGGTGATGACCAGCGAGGACTCGACGAGGATGTGCGAAAGCACCGAAATCCCGACGAGGCCGACCACGAGATAGCCCGCCGCGCGGGCGTGACTCAGTGTCGGAACATCCTCCTGGGGCACGTATTCGCCACGCCTGGCATCGCGGACGAGCCACCAGAAGTACAGGCCATAACTCGCCAGCCAGACGACCGCTTCCAGACGGGAGACTGTCCCGTCGTAGATGGCGATGCCCATGACCAAGACGACGGCGGCGTAGACCACCATGTCCCTGAAGAGGACGTGAGGGTCGATCTCGCACTCTCGAACCCATCCCGCGGCGGCGATGATGACCGTGATGTTGAATACTGCCGACCCGACGATGGTCCCGAGGCCGATGGCGGGATGGTCGATGAGCATCGAAGACAGCGAGGTGAACAGTTCCGGCAGCGACGATCCGACCGCTGCAACGGACGCCCCAAGCACCGCGTCGGGGACATCGAACACGCGGCCGATATTCCCGATGCCGTCCACGAAGTAGTCGGTCACGTACTCGAAGAGCACGAACGAGAGGACGACGGCGACGGCGGCAGCGACCACCCAGAGGCCCATACTCCATATCTGCCGGGAGATTTTTATAAATTTGCTTCTTTGCCCGTAGCTATGGAAGAGGGGACGAATCCGTCCGGGACGAACCCCGACGACCCGGACGACGACGCGATCGAGAAAGATATTATCGAGCTACTGCTCGACGATTATTTCGAGCCGTACTTCTTCATGGCTCGGTACGTCATCATCGTCCCGGTCGTGGTCTCCTTTCTCGGGGCCGTGCTCTCCTTTGGTATCGGGACCTACTTCACCTACGAAGGCTTTGTGGAGCTCTACCACCACGGAACGGCGAAGGTCTCCCTGCACGTCATCAAGGCCGTCGACGCCTATCTCCTGGGGCTGATCCTCGTCATCTTCTCGTTTGGCGTCTACGACTTTTTCGTCAGCGAGCTCGAGCCAGCCGAAGAGGCGGGAGTCCGGCCCGACTGGCTCAAGTTCGAGACGGTCGGCGAGCTGAAAAACAAGGTCGTCGAGGTGGTCATCGTCATCCTGGCGATTCTGTTCTACGAACAGATGAAAGCTCACGGCGGTTCGTTCAGCACGTTCAAGGAGTTTCTCATCATTCCGATCGGGACGATGCTCCTGGCTATTGCCGTCGGTTCGTTCAAGTTCCTCACCGAGTGACCGGCCGCCCTCGTGGGCCGCACGTCCGATCTGCCCCCCTCCCCCCACGTTCTCCCCGCTCGATCGATTCGACCCGGCCTGTTCGATCGCCTGATTCGACCCGGCCCCTTGCCGGGTTCGGCCCGACCCCGGGCGGCAGAACGGACGGGGGCGCTCCGAATCGAACTCCTTTTGACTGTCATGATCGAGGGCCGACCGTGAACGGACAGGGCCAGAGACTCGCGATGGTCGGACTGATCGTCCTCGTGGCGGCCGCCGGTCTCGGGAGTGTGACGGCTGCCGATACTCTGGGTGGGACTGGCTCCGGTTCCGGGAGTGTGGCTGCTCCTGGCGAGGAGAGCAATGCGGTCGAGGGCGGTATCGTGGCGATCTATCCCGATCCGATCGCCGACGAGGATGCTAGCGAGTTCGTCGTCATCGAGGGTCCGAACGCGAACGCCACCCTGAGCGACGGCGAGGGACGGATTGCGATCCCGGCGAATGCGTCGGGTCGCGTCGCGATCACCGAGACCCCGGCGCGGGTCCGTCCGCTCGTCGACGTGCCGGTGATCGCCGTCGACGAGTTTCTCGGTCTGGCCAACAGCGGCGACAGGGTTGTTCTCCGGCAGGGCAATCGGACGATCGATCGCATTGCCTACGACGATCCCGACGAGGGGGCGATCGGCCGGCCGCTCCGGGATGGTCTCGCGTGGCGTCACGTCGACGCGACCGACCGCGACCCCGTCCGCGGGGCTGGCGGCCCCGGTACGGTCTTCGTCCTGCCCGATGCCGATGGACTGGTGTGTGACGCGCTCGCGAGGGCGGACCAGCGAATCAAACTCGCGGGCTACACGCTCACCTCGCGCTGTGTTACCGACGCACTCGTTGCGGCCGCCGACCGCGGGGTCGATGTTGCGGTCCTCGTCGAGGGAGGTCCTGCTGGCGGATTCCCACGACCGATGGCTCACCGTCTCGATCGCCTGGCCGCCACGGACGCGACGGTCCGGGTTGTCGCCACGTCGGCCGCGCCATACCGGTTCCATCACGCGAAATACGCCGTCGTGGACGGTCGCGCGATCGTCCTGACCGAGAACTTCAAGCCCGCCGGGACCGGCGGACAGAGTTCCCGTGGATGGGGGACGATCGTCACCAGCGATCGCGTCGTCGCCACGCTCTCGGAGACGTTCGCCACTGACGCGACCGCGCACGGCGTGGCCAACTGGTCGACGGCGCGGCAGACGATCGGCGTCACGAACGCGAGCGTGTCCGGCGACACCGTCTATCCCGACCGCTTCGAGCCACGACGGATCGATATCGAACGCACGAGCCTCCTGCTCGCGCCCGACAACGCCGAATCGGCGCTCGCCGCCCGCATCCGCGCGGCCGACCGACGGGTGCTGATCGAACAGGCCGGCATCGGCAGCGTCGGCGTGCCGCTCGTCCGGGCCGCGATCGATGCCGCCGAAAACGGCACCCGCGTGCGCGTCCTGCTCTCGTCGGCGTGGTATGCCATCGAGGAGAATCGCGCCGTCGTCGCTCGCCTCCGATCGATCGCCGACCGGCGTGACCTCCCGATCGAGGCGAAACTCGCCGACCCCCACGGCCGCTTCGAGAAGATCCACGCGAAAGGCGTGATCGTCGACGATCGCGCATACGTCGGTAGCCTCAACTGGAACAACAACTCGCTTCGCAACAACCGCGAGGTCGTGGTCGGCCTCGTCGACGATCGGGCCGCGGGGTATTTCGCGCGGGTCTTCCGGGCAGACTGGCTGGGCGGCCTCTGGCGATTGCCGATCGGGTTGCTCGTGGTCGTCGCTCTCGGGTGGGCGGCGCTCGGGGGGATCGGGCGACGAATCGAGTTCGAGCAGTCGTGATCGGCGGGCTTTTTTGAGCAATGCGTGCGCTGACGCTGGCAATCTCTCCCACACCAGGGGTAGCTTGAAACGTACCAGGCGTCGACAGACGAGTATGAGCACGACCGACGACCTTCGAATCGAGGGCGCGTATACCGACGCCGTGGTCTTTACCGACGACATCGAGGAGGCCTGTCGCGACCAGATCCAGGCGATGGTCGATCACGAGGCCTTTCGCAATCCCGTGCGGATCATGCCCGACGCTCACCCCGGGGCGGGGGCGGTCATTGGCTTCACCATGCCACTTGGCGAGCGGATCTGTCCGAACACCGTCGGCGTCGACATCGGGTGTGGCATGACCGCTCGCCGCCTCGGTCGGCCGACCGACCTGATCGACCGCCTGGGCGACGAATCGGCGATGGCCGACCTCGACGAGCGCATCCGGTCGGTCGTCCCCATGGGCCAGGACACCTTCGACGACGTGGCGATCGACCAGGACTACCACCTCGTCGACGAGTTCCCGTGGGATCGCTGCGAGGCGAAACTCGACACGCTGAACGCGAATCTCGGGACCACCATCGAGGCCGACTACGGCAAGGAGTATTTCCTCGATCTGTGCGACCGCATCGGGTATAGCGTCCGGCGTGCGATCAGCAGTCTCGGCACGCTCGGCGGTGGCAACCACTTCGTCGAACTCTCCAGGTCGGCCGAGACCGACGATTTCTGGGTCGTCGTCCACTCCGGATCCCGCGGGATCGGCTACACGATCGCCGAGTACTGGCAGGAACAGGCCCACCGGGCGTGTGACGACCGCGCCGACCGGATTCGCGAGCGCCTGCGCGACGATCCTGCGATCGATCCCGCGTTCTATGCGTTCGATCTCGATCGGGTCGACGATCGCGACCTGCTGAACTGGGTCCAGGGCGGGATGGGCGCAGACTGGAAATGCCCCGACGCGGTCCGGGCGGCGAAGGATGGGTCGGCCATCGAGGCGACGATGGACACCCTCCGCGATATCGCTCGGATCGCCAGCGAGGAGACCGATGGCGACGACCTCGACTATCTGGAGGGCGACCAGCGCCACGGATATCTGCGCGATATGATCTTCGCCCAGACCTATGCCGCCCAGTCCCGCCGGCGAATGGTCGATGCGGTCGCCGACGTGGTTGAGGCGCCTGCCGCGAGCGACGACGATTACGTCGTCTCGACGCACAACTACATCGATGTCGAGGACCTGATCGTCCGGAAGGGCGCGACGCGGGCCCACGCGGGCGAACGCGGGATCGTCCCGTTCAATATGCGCGATGGCGCGGTGATGATCGAGGGGACGGGCAACGAATCGTGGAACTACAGCGCGCCCCACGGTGCGGGCCGGCGTGGCTCCAGGCGCTGGGCCCACGACGAATTCGATCTCTCGACGTTCGAGGCCGAGATGGAGGAGGTGTTCTCGACCTCGATCCGCGAGTCGACGATCGACGAGGCTCCCATGGCCTACAAGGACGCGGACGCGATCCTCGATCGCATGCGTCCGACCGCGCGTGTGATCGACGAACTCGACCCCGTGTTGAATCTGAAAGCGACCTAGCGTTCCCCGACCTCAGGCCCCGTCGATCGAGAAACGAGCGGCATCGGGTTGTCTCGATCCGTCGCTCGCGGTCGCGGTCAATCGTCCCGTGGATCGCTGTCGAGGGAAGTCGAGGGGTGTCCGTGGTCCGCTGTCGAAAAGAGTCATCGAGAGGGGACGAACAGGCCCCACGCAACATCTGACTCTCTGACGATCGGTCACCCACTGACGGTGATGTTCTGCTGTCGGATGGCGACGTAGGGCGCCTGCTCTTCGACCTTCATAGTCGCCCCCCGGGGGCGGGCCGATTCGAGGGTTTCGGGGTAGTGCAACTCCGCTCGACTGTCCACGGCATCGAGTCGCCCGACGAGCGCTCCGTAGATGACCTGATCGTTGGTCAGGACCAGATTGGTCCCGGGATCGCCCGGTCCGTAGACAACGCCGGTGAAATGCCCGCTCGTCGCAAACTTGACTTTTGCGGATGGAACCGTATAGAGTCTGAACCGGCCGGCCCGATACGGTTGCGGTTTGGTCTCGACGGTCGCTCCCTTGACGAACGTTGCGTTCCCGTGCGTGTAGAGGTAGACGGGATGGTCGCCTTTGACCTGGATCTGTCCACCACGAATCTTGAGGGACTTCCGGCCGGGTGCCTTCCCGGCGTAGATTTCGATCGGTCCCTTGCTCGTATCGAGCGTGAGTTTGTTGTTGAGGATGAATCCATCCGGGAAGTAATAGCGCCCACTCTTCAGATGACAGGGACTACAGGCGTCGTAGGCTTTGATGTCGTGGATCGCATATTGCATCGTGGCGTTGTCGTTGTTCGTCCGGATCGATTGCTGTTTCCGATCGATGAGGTCGATGACGTTTTTCGGATCGTCTTTCTTGACCGTGAGTGGACTGTTCGGCGTCCCCGAGACGATCCCGCCATCGATGTCGTCGTTCGCGTCGGCAGACCCGTTGATCGTCCCGCCGACGATGATCGATCCGTTCACATCGACATCGTCACCGACGTATTCGAGATCACCCTGGACGTGGACATCGCCGTCGATCTGCGTGTTCATGATCTTCAAGAGGTCGCCTCCGACGTAGAGATCCCCGTCGATGCGAGCGGTATCGCTGTACGCACCGACGAGTTTCAGGTCGTCTGTCGTCGAGAAGTCACCGCCGATGTCGGCCCTGAGTTTCGAGTAACTCGCGTCGGTCGGGTTGCCACCGGCTCTGACGTAGCCGTGGATCGGCTTGCCCACGACGACGGCCCGGCCCTGGGCGTTGACGTTTCCGTAGACATCCATGTTGTTCGATCCCTTGTACCACCCACTGGCGTAGATGTCACCCCGGGTAGTCGTGGTGGTCCCGCTTGGCGTGATGGTGAAGCTCTCGACGATCGCATCGTTCGAGTCTTCCAGCACCGACGCCGAGGAACTGATCGGGCCAAGTATGGAATACCGCGAGGACGCGGGCGACCCCGCGCTGGGCGTCGAGAAATTCTTGATCGTCAGCACCGCGCGCTCGCGAGAGTGGTTATAGGTGACCGATCCCAGCGGTTGCGCCTCGAAGTGGCGGCCCCAGGCCCGATAATACTCGCTCTCGACGCCGATCCTGACCGTCACGTTGTTGCTGAGCGGGACAGTCCCGTTCCCGGGATACGCGCCCGTGGTCGTCGACTCGCGGATCGATATGCGGCGAGACACCGTGGTTCCCCTGATGGTGGGGGCAGCGATTCTGATTGTCACCGGGGAGGTATCCTCGATCTGGACGGGCGGCGGAGAAACCATCGCGCTCGTCGTTCCGGACCGGTCTTTTCGCCAGATTCCGCCACCCTGATAGGCGATCTCGCGACCATCGACACGATAGGAGAGTTTGCCGAGCGTCATCGTCCGATTGACGATGGGTCCAGATCCCGACGAATTCGACATGTGAAACTCCAGCGTTCCGGTCTCGGCGATCGAAACGCTGCCTTTCCGGGAGAGTGCATCGAACGACAGTGCGCCCGTCGATCGCTGCTTCCCGTCGAGAGAATTGATGGTATCGTCGAACTCGTGCATCGAGAGTTCGGCCGTTTCCATCGTGAGATCCTTTTGCGCAGAATCGACGACAGCGGACCCTGCAGCCACGACCACGAACACGATCCCCAGAACAATCGCCAGAATAAAGACCACTCCGAGGAGACTCTGCTGACCCCGGTGACTCGATGGGGACGATTCTGCCATAGGATATATTAGCCATTGAATCTGATAACGTTGCCGGAACATCCTTCCATATCAGCGAGTGCAGAACTATCGATACTCAAATTTCTCGCTCATTACGGCTACTAAACCGAAAATTTCTCAGATACTCGTATACATATTTCGGTTCTGGTGTGTCCCATTCGGATATCAGTATCAATATTCTAATTTTGCTCCGGTTACTACTGGCGATTCGGGGCGACTCGTGCTCCTATCGGGCCTGATAATCATCCGAACGTCGGGTGTGGGGTCGTCCACGTGGGGACGAGCGGTCGTCGGTCGGAATCGATCGTTGCAGTTGGCAGGTCACCATCTCCCCGTTACAGTCGCCAGAGACTGGTGGCCGTGAACTGTTCGGACGGACAGTACCACCCACCGATTGCGCCCGGTGATCGAAACGGCTACGGGGCAACCCTCCACAGAGCGACCATGATCGAGACCGAGGCCCTGCCGACAGACTGGCAGTGTGCATTCACCGATGGCGAACGCGAGGCGATCGCCGATACGACCGCCGCAAACGGCGGATCAGGCGCGGGATTCCGCCCTCACGAACTCCTCGAGGCCGCGTTCGCGACCTGTCTCAGTATGTCCGTGCGGATGGCCGCCGCCGAGCGCGGGCACCGTCTCGACGACGTTCGGACGCGTGTCGCGTGCGATCGATCGGGGGAGCGCCCGACGTTTGCCTACGCGATCGAAATCGTGGGTGTCTCCGGGGAGACTGCCGAAAACCTCCGTGACGCGGTCGCGGACTGTCCGGTCGCGACGACGCTCACCGGCGATCCAGCCGTCGAGCGTGATCCGTCGCTCCGGGAGTGATCTGCTGGGCCACCACCGGCGGTCGAAACCGAACACGACGAGGTGAATGGGAGACGAGAGTGGATTGGGGACTTCTCGAATGCTTATGCCCCTGACCCTGAATAGTCCATCACACCCATCACGAGCGTTCTCACAATGACCGATTACTCATCAGTTGTCGACACCTGGGGCAGAGAGAGTCGTCTCTATGATCGGTATACCTCGAACGCCGCTGCCGAGCTTTCGTCCAACGCGAAGCTTCAGGAGGCACAGGCCGAGTGGGAGGAGTTCTTCATCGAGAGCCACGGCGATATCTTTCAGGATGTCGATATCGAGGAGCCGAGGGAGGATCTCTTCGTCGACAGCCTGTACTACGGGTTCATCGTCGACCAGATCATCGAATGGGCCGAGCGGCAGTTCGAGGTCCGTGTCGTCAATCGAGAGGCGATCGACAACACCGACGCGCTCTCGGTGGACTTCCAGTCCCTGCACGAATCGATCATCGACACGGACGCCATCGGGACCATCGACGAGGTCCTCGAGAGGGGTGATCTGGTGGACGCGGATCCGGGATTCCTCCGGAGACTGTACGAGAGCATCGTCTCCCACGAGATGCGCCTGCAGCTCGGGGAGTACTACACACCGGGGGGACTGGCTGAACTCGCGGTGGGCGAACTCGACATCGACGATTACGCGTCTGATACATTCCTCGACCCCGGGTGTGGGTCGGGTATGTTCCTTGCGACGGTTGTCGATGCGAAGCGAGCGGCGCTGGGCGAGGAACGTGCTCCGGACGTGATCGTCGATGTGATCACCGATACGGTGTTCGGGATCGATCTCAATCCCGTGGCCGTCAAAAGTGCGAAGCTCAGCTATCTCCTCTCTTTGGCTCCTCTTCTCGACGCTGACGGTGTCGATCGTCTCGAGCTACCGGTGTTCCTGACCGACTCGCTCGAACTGACGAGAGACGACGAGATCCGTTTCGGTGACGAATCGCTCGATCTGACCGTCGACCACCTCGTCGGGAATCCGCCATGGATCACGTGGGGGAACCTCTCCGAACGGGTGCGGGATGCCTGGCGCGAACAGTACGTTCACACGCTGAACTTGCTTCCGCACCATGGCGTCGAATCGCGGTTGGGGCACGTCAACGACGATATCTCGGTCCCATTCATCTGGGTCTGCATCCACCAGTATCTCGCCGAAGACGGCGACGCCAGTTTCGTCCTGAAGCGAAACATCATCACCGGCCCGGCAGGCCGTCTGTTCCGCACCCAGCGGGTGAATTCCCGTCCGGTCGCAGTCCGCCATATTCACGACTTCCGTGGCCTGAGACCGTTCGGAGACGACGTGGGCGTTCAGTCCGCCATCTACACGCTGGAGGCTGACAGCGAGTCCGAATTTCCGATTCCAGTCGACGCGTGGACGACGGCGACGAGCACACCGGAGTTCGTGACTGCCGACGCGATACGGGAGACGCTGGACCACGAGACGACCGGACTGGTTCCAGTGGCGGAGGACGATCCGTGCTCATCGTGGGTCAGAGACGACGCCGAGACCCGTGCCCTCGGTGAGTGCGAACACGACATTCGCCAGGGGGTGAAAGACGATGCCACGGATGTGTACAGTATCGACCGCGAGCAACTGGATACACTGGAACACGACCACGTCTATCCGTACATCAAATCGAGACATGTGGTGAAATACGGGCTGTTCGGTCACGATCTCCATCTCGTGCCGATTCGGAAGGTCAACGAGGACAACGAAACCCACCTGCAGAGCATCTGTCCCAGAACGTACGAGTACCTCGAATCGAACAGGCAGGCTCTCGAAGACCGGTCGTCGTCCTGGCTGGATGCGGGGCCGTTCTACAACGTGTTCGGGGTGGGTGACTACACCTGGTCGGAGTACAAGGTCGTCTGGTGCCGCCTCGGATTCAAGCCGCATTTCGCCGTCGTCAGCACGGTTGACGACGAGGATGTGGGAGAGAAGCCTGTCGTCCCGGGTGACCATTGCATGTTCATTTCGACCGATGATCGGTACGAGGCGCACTTCCTCTGCGGTTTGCTCAACTCCTCGCCCTACCAGCAATCGATCAGTGGGGTTGCCTCGGAGGGGAAGGCCAGTCTCTCGAAGACCGTGATCAGCAACCTCGCACTCCCGGAGTACCCGGACACGGCGGACAGCAAGCGCCTCGCCGAACTCTCGATGGACGCTCACGAGATCGTCCCACGACACACGGATGCGAGAAAGCGGACATACAACGAGAAAACCATCGAGGAGTTGGATGTCGTTCAGGCCGAGATCGACCAGTTGGTGGACGTGATGCTGTCCGACGGTTCGATCTTCCAGACTGCCGGAGGGGATACCTCCGAAATGTCCCACCCGACGTGAGAAGTACCGTCGCGGCGTCGCTCGGAAGGGAGGTCTCGACTCGGACCCTGCATCGCCCCATTGTGGTTCGCTCCGCTCCCAGATACATCGCCTGAACCCACTCTCGACTAGTCCCGGGAGGATTCGAACCTC
>JBDGTN010000032.1:0-12317 GCA_042216835.1 Halococcoides sp. | reverse complement strand
AGGACGCTCCCCGCCACGACACTGCTCGGGCCGCGATACGTCGTGTTCTCGCCGGTGAGTACGGCCAACCCTTCGTCTCCGAGTACATCTTCGACGAGACGGTGACACTGACCCGCGCCCGGACCGGTCGATACGCAGACGCCAGGCGCGTGGCCGACCACCTCGATGGCCCGTCGAGCCCGTTCGAACTGCTCGTCGTCGACGAGCACACGTTCGAGCGCGCCAGGGACGTGTTCGATCGATACGACGACCACGATCTGAGTTTCACTGACGCCACGACGATCGCGCTGGTCGAAGTTCGTGAGATCGATCACGTCCTCGCGTTCGACGACGACTTCGACGGGATCGTCGACCGTCTCGATCGCGCCTGTGTGGGCCGTTGACGATTCAAACGACTTTTGAGTGTCGTGGTTCTCGGAGGCAGATATGGTGGCAGAGGAGACGGTAATTCTGGGAGTTATGGGACTGTTCTTTGGCGCGTTCGCGGTCGTCCTGCTGTGGATTGGTCTTCGGGAGCTTCGGAGTCTGCTCACTGAGGCCACTGCCACGGCGGAGGCCGCAATCTCCGATCCGGTTCCGCCAACCGACGTGCCCGACTCGGGCCACGCGGTCGTCACTGGCCGGGTCGAACCTGGACCGGACGAACCGACGACGCCGTTCGGAGGGCGTGCGTGTGCGGCCTGCTGGTATCGCATCGACCAGCGCACGGACGGCGTGGGATGGTGGACCGTCGTGGATGACACCACCGTTCCCCAGTTCGAGCTTCAGGGTGCCGTCGATAGCGTTTCCGTCGATCCTGGGGAGACAGTGCCGCGAGCGGACGGCCGGACGATCGAGGACTCCGATCGCGTCGCGTCGACCATCCGGGCCAGTGACGCGTTCGATTCCAGCCAGGTGGATCTCGCCCTTCCAGATGCGGTCGCAGATCTCCGGCGCTACGTCGAGGGGACGCTCGACGCTGGTGAGGAGGTCTACATCTACGGTCGGATCGCGACCGACGGCGGTCGAGCGACACTCACGGCGGATGGCGCTCGTGACTTTCAGATTTCGCGGACGGCCCCGGCGGTGTCGGGTGACGAGACGACCGACGCGGCGACCTCGATCGTTCGTGAATCGATCGTCCCGTTGTTTTGCACTCTCATCGGCCTGGTGTTTCTGGTGGTCGGCATCCTCATGATCGACGCTGTGACACTGGGGATCATCAGCCTCGCCGTCGACGTTGGGGTGATCGGACCATGAACATCGTCGGTATCGTTGGCGGCCTGTTCGTCCTGTTCTGTGGGCTCGTCCCGACAGCCGCGGGGATCGTTTACCTCTACAGATCGGTGTCGATAGCGGCGAGTGATCCGGCATCGCCGGGCGATACCATCCAGTCCGACGAACCGGTCGAACTCGAGGGAACGGCCGAGGCCGTCGAGTCGTTCGAGGAACCGATCAGCGGCGAGACGGCCGTCCTATCGACGTATACCGTCGAACGGTACAATCCTAGCACTAAAGAGGCCGACCACTGGATTCATCGCCACTCCGATTCGATTCGACGCCCGTTCGTCGTCACCGGGGAGAACGGCCGCGTCGCCGTCGATCCATCGGAAGCGACACTCGACCTCACTGAATCGCCCACACTCACCGTCGAGGACGTGGTACCCGATACCGTGCGCCTCCGCCTGTCCCAGTGGTCCGAGGAGGTCGACCTCGGGTCGACGCTCGGACAGACCGATTCGTATTCGATGCGATTGCGGTACTCAGTCGGTCGCCTGTCGGCGGGTGACGATGTCCACGTCGTCGGGGCACAGGGGGTGGCGGACGCGTCCGGGCGGCCCACCCTCGATGCGGCTGTCGGGGCCGATCCAGAGGCGACCTACAGGATTACCGATGGCACCGAATCGACTGCCGTATCGCGTGCTGCGATCCCCGGAATTGTTCTGGTGGTGGTCGGACTGCTGTTTACCGCCTTCGGAGTCGTCCTGCTGTTCGGATCGCTGTTCGCACCCTGAGAAAATCCTCGTCTCAGTCGACGAGGCCGAGCGTGGACTCGATCCGCCCGAGTTCGGGCCCCGTCGTCTCTGCGCCGACGACGTAGCCCGCGTCGTTGGCCAGCAGGCCCGACCCGACGAGTCCGCCGCCGTAGTTGACCGTGCCCACGTCGGCCGGCACGCCGAGGGCCTCCTCCAGTGCGTCGAGTTCCGCGTCGCTGGCCTCGGGATGGGCGAGGACCCCGTTCGCGGTCGCGACCGCCGCGGTCCCGACTGGATCGACGCCCGCGAGCGTCCCTCGTGTCGCGGGCACCCCGAGTGCGTCCTCGATGGCCTCGATCGCGTCCGCCGAGAGGTCGGGGTGGACGTACGCGCCGCGATCGTTCGCGACCACGACGTTGCCCGCGGCATTGATCCGGCCTGGCAGCTCACCGACGGGCCGGTCGGTCGCTTCGGTGAGCGCCTCGCATTCGTCGTCGGTGGCGCGACCGCTGACCAGCCAGCCCTGATCGGTCCCCACGGCGAGTGCGCCGACGGTAGTCGACCCGCCGATCGTCGCCTGGACGACCTGAGCGTCGAGTTCGGCGGCGAGCGCCTCGGCCAGATCGTCGTCGGCGTCGCGACGGACGAGAACGTACTCGCCGGTGACGCTCGCAAAGACGCCGACGTAAGACGATCCGGCAATCGATGTCCGTAGCACGCGCGTCCTCAGTTCGCCGGCTCGGCCTCGATGACCGGCCCCTCCTCTTCGCGGAACATCGCAGCGTGGACCCGGAGTTTCGACGGCGGATTCGATCGGCCGCGCTCCCACATATGTTCGTTGAGCGATGGATCGAGCCGGACGACCGACTCCTCGACGCCGAACTGTTTGGCGAGATGCGAGCGCACGATCTTCATCGCCTCGTCGGCCCGCTCGTTCGAGGGGGCCTTCTTGGCATCGCGCAGCGGAACGGTGACGACCCGCTCCTCGAAGTCGTCGGCACTCATGTTACTCGTCGGTGTTCGATCGCCGCCAGTGGCGTCGCTTCGGGTTGCCCTGCGTCTCCCGGTCGGTCTTCATGATGACCCACGCCGGGACGCGGCTGTTCTGCCGGTCGAGCTTTGCCAGGCGCTTTTTCTTGCCCTTCGATTTCTTGCCCATGGTAGGGACCCGTACCGTCGCAGTCCATTTATGTGTGTCCTTCCGGGCTGCTCGTTGATCGTGTCCCACCAGTCGCCTGCATCTCGTGAGATATCGGATTTGATTCCACTAAATGACGATATCTGGCTCGAAAGATTCGGTTTTTCCTGGTCGGGGTCGATCTATCGTCACGACTGCCTGGTGGTTATATCGAACGATAACTGGGGCCTGCCACCTATTCAGGCCAATAGGCTATCAGTGGTATGAAACGCCGTACGTATCTGGCCACACTCGGAACGGCCGCGGTCGCGTCGCTCGCGGGGTGTACGGGCGAGCGCGTGTTGTCCGTCCAGCCCGGACGCCCGATTCGCGTCCCGCGCGGTCGCGGTACTGTCATCACCATCCCGGCCGAGGGCGACGCGATCAGCTATACCGCCAGAGACGATCAGCGCTTCGGAGTGTATTTTTTCATAACGCGAGCGGATTACCTGGCCTATATGGCCTTCATCGACGGTGACGACCCCGATCGGACGCCCCGTGGCGATACAGATATCGGGTCGCAGGCGGTGCCCGTCGGTGACGGGAGCACCTACGAGGCCTCGACACCAGACGGCGGGCGTGTTCCCATCGAGGCCGAGGGCGAAGCCTACTTCGTGATCGATCACTCGCGATATCGTTTCGAATCGGTGCCGCCGGAGACTGCCGACCCGCTTTCGGTCACGCTCGAGCTAACGGTCACGAGGTCGCCGCTTCCATTCTAGACCTCGATCAGTGCCAGTGGGGCCATCGCGATCACGCCCGTCGCGATGCCCACGAGGAGTTCCGGCCGGCCGCGGGTCGACAGCGAATCGCCGGCCTCCAGGGCCTCGGGGACGAACTCCGTGACGACGAGATAGATCATTGCGCCCGCGGCGAATCCGAAGCCGAAGGGGAGCCACTCCCGGGCGAGACGGATGAACGCGAAGGCGATCACCGCTCCGATCGGCTGGGGAAGACTCGAAAAGATCGCCCAGCCGACCATCCGCCACTCCGAGACGCCCATCGCCCGCAGCGGGATCGAGATCGCAACGCCCTCGGGGACGTTGTGGATCGCGATCGCGATCGTCATGAAGACCGCGAGCAGCGGCACCGTCAGACCAGCGATCACGGGGCCGGCCGCACCCGCCAGGTCGAGGTCCGCAAACGAGACGCCGACGGCGACGCCCTCGGGGAAACTGTGAACGGTCAGAATGCCCAGCACGAGCACGAGTTTCTTGAAGTCCGCCTCGGTGTATTCGCGGGGATCGATCTCCGCGCCGTCCAGAATGCGGTGGCTGACCACGACGAGCACGACACCCGCGAGCAGTCCCGGCACGATGTCACGGAGTGGCGTCGCCGTCGCGGCCATGCCCTCTTTGATCAGGCCAAAGACCGACGCCGACAGCATCAGCCCCGAGGCCAGCCCCCAGAGGACGACGTGCCAGCGATCGCTCACGTCTTCGACCAGGAAGAACGGAATCGCCCCAAGGCCGGTCGCGAGCGCGGTGATCAGCCCCGCGACGAAGACCAGCGTGAGCGCGGCGAGTGCGTCCATCACGACCCTGTTGGCACTGCCCCTCTGTAAATGTTTCAGTTTTCCTATTACTTGGGCCGCCCTAACGCCGTTCGGTCGACCTAAGGGTCGCTCGATACCGTTGCAGTCGGTCCCAATATTTGCCGATACACTCAGAAATGGGTCATTTCGGCGGCGCGAACGGGGGAATTCGGGCCACGGGCGAGGGATTCGGCCCGCGGGCGTTGCGCGTTTGAACCCGGTGATCGTGAGCGACTCAGTCGAGTGCGATTCGGTCGAGGACCTCGTAGGTCGGGCCGTCGCCATCGAGGTGGCTCTCGGTGAGTTCGATCGCATCGACCGAGACGGTGCCCAGATCGGGGTCGCGCTCGGCGATAAGCTCCTGAACCCGTTCTTTCCCGCCGGCGTGGCGCATTCGCCCGATGGTGACGTGTGGCGTGAACTCGTGGTCGGTCGGGTCGAATCCAAGGGCGGTCGTACGGGCTTCGAGGGCCTCGTGGAGTCGGACCATCTCGCTTGCGCCCTCGCGGACGCCGATCCAGATCACGGTGATGTACTCGAAATCGGGGAAGACGCCGAGTCCGCCCAGGCGCGCTTCGAAGGGCGCGATGTCGGCGTCCGCGACCGCGCCGTCGATGGCCTCGCGGACGACCGGGAGGCGATCGCTCTCGGTATCGCCGAGGAATTTGAGCGTGACGTGGGCCTGCTCGGGATCGGTCGGATCGATGCCCGCGGCCTCGGCGAACGGCGCTTGCACGTCGGCGATCGCGTCGGCGAGCGTACTCACCTCGATCCGGACGAACAGTCGCCTGGCCATGGTGGGCGCTCGCGGGCCGCCCACTCGGCTGTTGCGGTCGTCGGCCGTGGTGGACGGCATCGACTGCCGCGTCGGGACCCAACCCTCATTACCGGTGATCGTCAATCTCGGGCCATGACCGACGACGACCACGAGTATTCCGAGGGGCAGGGCTTTTCGGAGCCCTACGAGGGGTTCGACCTCGACCCGCCCGACATGCCCGCCGATCCCGATGTCGTCGATCCCGTGGACTCGCGGGTTATTGGCGACCTGCTCGACGAGCGATCGGTCGACGACGAATCGGTCGATGGCGCTGAACTCCTCCAGATCGGCATCCAGTACATCGCGATCAACCGCTACGAGGAGGCCACCGAGACGCTCGAACGCGCCGCTCGCTTCGCCGACGACGAGACAGTTGAACAGGAGGCCCGGATCAACAAGGGCGCGGCCCACGCCGAACTCGAGGAGTACGACCAGGCGATCGGCGCGTACAAGGAGGCCATCCAGATCGACGAGGCGTCCGAACACGCCGCGACCGCCGAGACCAATCTCGCCTTCGCGCTCTGGGAGTTCGGCCGGTCCGAGGAGGCGCTCGAACACGCCGAGCGCGCCGTCGAGATCGATCCCCGCTTCGGCGAAGCGTGGTACAATCGCGGATTCTTCCTGCTCGAACGCGGTCTCGCCGAGGACGCCGTCGACGCCTTCGACAACGCCGTCAGGCTTGGCTTTCGCAACGCCGCGCTACTGGAGGAGAAAGCCCGTGCCCTCGAAGCAATCGGCGAGGACGAACGCGCCGAGGAACTCGCCGACGAGGCCGCCGAGCTTCGCGAGGCCCAGCAGGCCGAAATGATGGACGAGCGTCTCGAACAATGAGCGACGCGGGCGACGCCCCTGGTGAGAGCGAGGCATTGGGCCCTACTACCGATCCCGACGCAGCCACCGATACCGGCGTCGCTGACACTGGCGACGGTGACGCAGCTACCGATACCGGCACCGCTGATAGCGCCGACGGCGACGAGGACGCGCCCTTCCGACTCGCGATCCGCGAGACCGACGAGGGAACCTTGCTCGCGGCCTGTGACGCGGACCTGATCGGCGAGACCGTCGCCGAGGACGGGATCTCGCTGACGATCTCGGAATCGTTCTACGGCGAGGACGGCGCGGACGCGGCGGCGGTCCGGGCGGGACTGGACGACTGTGCGGTCGCCAATCTGGTCGGTCGCGAGGTGGTCGATATCGCGATCGAGGCCGGCGTCGTCGACGGCGCGAACGTGCTCGACATCGAGGGCACGCCACACGCCCAGGCGTTGTGGATGTGACAGGGGAGCGTTTCGCTCCACCGCTCCGCTCCGGGCGCTCGAACGACACGATTTTGAGCGGGCCCGCTGAATCCGCAGCCATGTTATCACGCCAGTACGTCCGGGAGAATCCCGACGACGTGCGGGAGATGCTGGACCAGCGGGGCGTCACCGACGTGGACCTCGACGCACTCCTGGAGATCGACGCCGAGTGGCGGGAACTCAAGGCTCGCGGTGACGAGTTGCGCCACGAGCGCAATCAGGTCAGCGAGCGGATCGGCGAACTCAAACGCGAGGGCGACGACGAGGCCGCCGACGAGGCGATCGAACGCTCGCAGGAACTCAAAGCCGAACTGGAGGAGGTCGAGGCACGCGCGGACGACCTGGAAGCCGACCTCGAACGCCGCCTGCTCGACATTCCGAACGTCCCACAGGACGACGTGCCCGTCGGCGAGTCGGAAGGCGATAACGTCGAGATCGAGCGGTGGGGGTTCGACGACGCGACTGTCGACCCGGACGCGGTCGAGCCACACTACGAACTCGGCGATCGACTGGGTATCGTCGACGAATCTCGCGGCGCGAAGGTCTCCGGCGGCGGGTTCTATTTCCTCCGTGGCGATGGGGCCCGCCTCGAACGCGCGCTGGTCCAGTTCATGCTGGATTTCCACCGCGAGCGTGGCTACACCGAGGTCTTCCCGCCGATTCCCGTGAACTCGGCATCGATGACCGGGACGGGCCAACTCCCCAAGTTCACCGAGGACGCCTACCGGGTCGGCGGCGACGAGCGCGAGGCCTCCGCCGAGGACGACCTGTGGCTCTGTCCGACCGCGGAGGTGCCGGTCACCAACATGCACCGCGACGAGACGCTGATCGCCGACGAACTACCGCTGAAATACACCGCCTACACGCCGAACTTCCGGCGCGAGGCCGGCGAACACGGCACCGAAACGCGCGGCATCGTTCGCGTCCACCAGTTCAACAAGGTCGAACTCGTCAACTTCGTCGAGCCAGCGTCGAGCGACGACCGCCTGGAGGCACTCCTTTCGGAGGCGACGGCCGTTCTGGAGGCGCTCGAGTTGCCCTATCGCGTGATCGAACTCTGTACCGGCGATCTGACCTTCGCGTCGGCCAAAACCTACGACATCGAGGTCTGGGCGCCCGCCGACGACATGGACGACGGGCCCGATCGGGGCGGGCGCTGGCTGGAGGTCTCCTCGGCGTCGAACTTCGAGGACTACCAGGCGCGTCGTGCAGGCATCAGGTACCGGCCGGAACGCCACGAGTCGGCCGAGTACGTCCACACGCTCAACGCCTCGGGGCTTGCGCTCCCGCGGGTGATGGTCGCCATTCTCGAACACTACCAGCAGGACGACGGTGTCGCCGTGCCCGAACCGCTCCAGCCCTATATGGCTGGGACGGAGATGATCTCTGGACTCGATCCCGTCGAGGAGAGCGCTCTCGGCGAGAGCGACGACTGAGGACGGGCGATCGACGTGAGTGGGGATCGTCGAATCGATCACCCCGTGGCAGAGAGTGACACGAAATAAACAACATGTTTATTAATGACTGTCTGTAACAGAGGCCACGGATGGAACTCACAGAGATCCGCACGCACCTGACCGAAGACTGCGACTTCCCCATCGACCGGATGGGATTGATCGACGCCGTCGGCGACCGCGAAGTCGTCGCCGCGAACGGCGGATCGATGCGCCTGGGCGAGGCCATCGAGACGACCGACGATACACGCTATGGCTCGGCGACCGAAGCCCACGAGATGATTCTCGCGAATCTGGGCGAGGCCTTCGTCGGCCGGAAGTACTACGACGACCGCGGCGGGGCCACCGAAGACCGTCACGCCACCAAGAGCCTCTAGGGGTCGACGGTCACGGTGACGGCGTCGGTGTCGACATCGAGGCGGGCGAACTGGTCGCGGAGGTGGTCAAACGCCGCATCGATCGCCACTCCTCGATCCTCGAAACCCCGCGGAGCGGGGCGCTCGAACGTCACTCGCACGTCTCGGCCGTCGATCGACTGGACGACGCCACCCGATTCGACCGGCCGGATCGCGTCACAGACCCACACGAACGGCGTCTCCGGTGTCGGTGCCCCCTCGTAGTCCGGGGGATCGTCGCCTGGTTCGTATAGCGTCCCGGTCAGGGCGACGCCACCGTACCGACCGTCGATCTGGCGCATTACGGTTCGATCGCGCTCGCAATCTCGGCGAGGCGATCGTCGCTCACGTCCGGGCGGCCCTCGAACAGCGCGTGGATCGGGCCGTCGTCGTCCCCGTCGGTGCGCGGCACGACGTGTGCGTGGACGTGGGGGACTTCCTGGCCCGCCGCGGGGCCGTCGTTGACCGCGACGGTCGCCCCGTCGGCGTCGAGGCTGTCCTCCATGGCCCGGGGCAGGCGGTGGGCTACCTCGAAGAGCGCGCCCGCGAGGTCGTCGGGCAGGTCGCCGAGTCGCTCGTGGTGGGCTTTCGGGATCACCAGCGTGTGGCCCTCCCGGAGCGGGTTCGCATCGAGGAAGGCCAGCACGCGATCCGTCTCGTAGACCGTGTGGCCTGGGATATTGCCGTCGACGATCGAACAGAACACGCAGTCGTCCATGGGCGATCTGTCGAGCACCACCCACATCAATCGAGCGGTCGCTGTCCGGCCGAGATATTCAACTATTCTGGTCGGAGCAACACATATGGGCCTGACCGATCGCGAACAGGACCTGGCGCTTCGCGACATCGACGAGCATCTGGACCGGGCGGTCGAGTTTCCGGCCGATCGCGAGGCGGTGATCGAGGCCGTCGGCGATCGGTCGTTGCGGGCGCCGACGGGGACGACCGCGTCGGTTCGAGAATCGATCGATCGATCGAACGAGGAGACCTTCGCGTCGGTGTGGGAGGCGACTGCGACGATCCGGTGTTTCCTGGACGAGGACTTCGTCGGGCGAAAGTACTACGACGATCGGTGTGGGTGTCTCGACGATCCGCGTCGGCGTCAGCGATCGCTGTGAGTACTCATCCCAGCAGCGATCGCCGCTTGGCCTCGGTGAGGTCGGCGCCGTCCGGGTCGAGACCACCGTCGAGCACCGGCCCCTCGACGACCGGCCGACCCTCGATCGGGTGGATCTTGGCCATCGATTCGCCGAGGACGCCGTCACGACCATCGATCGCATCGCGGGCGGCATCGCGACCACACAGCTATCCGGAGTCCGATCGAACGGTCCACAGCCGGACGATTCTCGATCGAGCGGGCGAATCGGTCGACCGGACGAATCGGGAGTGATAACTGATCGGGACTGACAGATCAGGGCATGGACGAGGACGGTGTGGATCACGACGCCGAGCGGGCGACCGAACTCGACGGGGTCGATATCTCGGTGCTCTGGGCGTCGCCCGAGACGCGACGCGATCGAGGCGTCGGTGCGGCCGACCTCGAGGCGGCGCTGCTGGCGGTGCTCCGCTCGGGTGGTCCCGCCGAGAAAGACCTCCAGGGCGTGGACCTTCCGGCGATCGATCTCGAACGGACGACCGTCGAGGGCACCGATCGGACGCCGCTGGACCTGCGGGGCGCGACGATCGAATCCCTGTCGTTCGTGCACTCGACGGTGCGGGTGCCGATCGATCTCCGGAGCGCGACCATCGGCGCATTGACGCTGCGGGAGGCCACGATCGAGGAGGAACTCCTGCTGTCGGAGGCCAGCGTCGAGCAAGTCGATACCTTCGAGGGGACGTTTCTGGACGACCTCGAGGCCGAGGGGATCCACGTCGAGGGCGACGCGTGTCTCGACGAGGCCACCTTCGACGAGGATGTCACCTTCGACGAGGCGACGTTCGCGGGCGACCTGTCCGCCCGGGCAGCGGCGTTCTACGGCGATTCGAACCTCTTCGAGGACAACACCAGTCTTTCGGGCGCGACGATCGCTGGCGATCTGGACTGCCAGCAGGCCGCGTTCGGGTTCGTCCGGTTCGATGCCGTCGCCGTCGGCGGCCGGGCGGACTTCGAGGAGGTCACCTTCACGGGCGATGCTGACTTCGAGGCGGCGCGGTTCGAGGGCCCCGCGGACTTCGACGAGACGCGCTTCCGGGAGGACGCCAGTTTCGAGCGCGTCGCTTTCGAATCGTGGGCGCATTTCAGGGGCGCGGCCTTCGACGGCGGGGAGCGCCTGCTCGAAGCCGACGCCACGTTCGCGGACGCCCGCGTCGCGGAGGACCTCGATTTCGAGCGCGCGAGAGTCCGGGAGGCGTCGTTCGAGAACGTTCGCGTCGGCGGGTCGGCCTGTTTCGAGGGGCTGGTCGCCGACGGGGCCGTCGATGTCGAGGGTGCGGTCTTCGAGGCCGACCTCGCCGTCGCCGAGGGCCGGTTCGATGGCGATGCGATGTTCCGTGGCGTCCGGGTCGTCGGTCCGGCGACCTTCGACGGTGCGGAGTTCCACGGCGGATCGAACGTGCAGGCCGACGCCGATTTCGACGACGCGGTCTTCGAGTCGACCGCCACGTTCAATCGCGCCGAGATCGAGACGGCGAGTTTCGAGGGCACGACCGTCGGCGGGCGGGTGGACTTCCGCGAGGCGTCGATCGAGGAACTGGTCCTCGTCGCGGCGCTGGAGGCCGACGACGCACTCCTCGACTGTACCGACGCCGCCATCCGGTCGGGCCGGATCGTCCAGCCAGCCGACGACTGGGTGCGCGTGGATTTCACGCTCGCGAGTCTCGGCGACCTCCGGCTGGCGGCCGATGTCGAGGATGACTACCGTCGCCTGCTGGATTACTTTCGGTTCTGTAACACCGAGTTCAGCGAATTCGACGGCCAGACGTTCGATTTCGCCGCTCATCGCGAGTATCTCGATCGAAACTCCTGGGCGATCCACGAGTTTCACGCCCCGCCCGAGGCCGATCCGGAGTTCGCCCTCCCGATGGACCCATCGGTCGTCGAGACGACCTACCTCAAGGCCAAACAGGTCGCCAGCGGCGACGGCAATATGAAAGTCGCGGGCGAGTTCCGCGTCAAACGCCAGCAGTACAGCCGCAAGAAGAACCTCGCGGTCGTCCGGGACGGCTCGGAAGCGCCGATGACGCGGCTGAAGAATCTGGCCCGCGCCACCGAAAACGGCTTTCTCGGCCTGACCTGCGGGCACGGCATGCGACCGATGCGCATCGGAGCGGCCTTCCTGTTCGCGCCGCTGATCTTCGTCCCGCCGTATCTCCTCGGCGGACTGTTCGAGACGAGCGCCGGGTCGCTCTCCTCGCTCGGCGATCTGTTCACCGTCGGCGGGATCGAGACCGTCTTCGAGACGGTCCGGTTCTCGTATATCACCTACACCACGATCGGGTACGGCTTCCTCGGGCCGAAAGGTCCCGCTGCCGAACTGCTCGCGCCGCTGGAGGCGTATCTCGGCGTCATCCTCTCGGCACTCCTGGTCTACGCGCTAGTCAAGCGCTCGGAACTGTGAGGCCCGGTCGGCAGGTCGCGGTCCCGGTCGGCAGGTCGCGGTCACGCGCGGGGCTGTCGACCCAGATCATACTGTCGGACACAAGAAATTGAACACCCTCGTTGTCTGCTCGGGTGAGTACCGTCGTGAA
>JBDGTN010000078.1:5152-12367 GCA_042216835.1 Halococcoides sp. | reverse complement strand
ATCATGATGCTGATCGGTCAGTCGATCGCGTCGATGCTCGGTATTACGGTGTTCTGGCTCATCGCGATCGCCGAAGAGAGCTTCATCGGCACGATCGTCGGGTGGATCGTGAGCATACTCGTCCAGATGGTCGTGAGCATCTTCGTCCTCGCGATCTCTCGATACCGGGAATACATCGCCGACAGCGACGCCGTCGCCGCGACCGGCAACGAGCGCGCACTGGGACAGGCGCTCGTGAAAATCGCGGTCGTCGGCCACTCCGATGAGGCTCCAGACGTGGGCGACGGCGTGGGTGCGCTCTGTATCTTCGGCGGCAAGCGCGGCCTGCTCGATATCCTGTTCGGGAGTCATCCACCGATCGAGAAACGCATCGAGCGGATCGCCCCCGGCGTCCTCGAGGAGGCCAGGCAGGACGAACGGTTTGCGAGTGCTATCGGCGAGTGAGAGCACGGAGACCGCGAGGGTCGGCGGGTCGCCGAGACCCCTCGATCGTGTCGCCGTCTCAGTTCGAGGATTCCGAATCGTCGAGTTGGGCCTCGATATCGTCGATCGAGGTGTCGGTGTCGAGGTCGCCCGTGTCGCTGGCGGTCGACTCGCTGACATCGCTCGACCCGTTCTCGGTCTCGACGCCGACATCGGATTTGATCGTCTCGAGTTCGGACTCGATCTCGCTCTCGGTCGCGGTCTGGTCGAGTTCCCGTTCGAGTGCACTTGTGTCCGATAACTGATCTTCGAGCGCACCCGTTTCCTGGAGTTCGTCCATCGCTTGGGAGCGGGCTTCCATGTCCTGTGTCTGCTCCTCGGCGCGCTCGATCGCGCGGTTGACATCCTCAAACTCCTCGCTCGCGCCGGTGACGGCTTCCGAGACCGTCGCGGAGGCCTCGGCCGCCTCGTGGCGGGCCTTGAGCGTCTCCTTTTTCGTGCGGAACTGCTCGATGCGCTGCTGGAGGGTGTTTTTCTGCTCGACGAGATTGTCCTGCTTTTGCTGCAGATCGTCGATCTGGGTCTGCAATTCCTCGATCTGGGTCATCTTCTGCTTTTTCTTCTGGAGAGCTCGCTCGGCGAGGTCCTCCCGGCCCTGCTCGACCGCTTTCCGGGCCTGATCGTTGTGTTTCTCGACGTTGTCCTCCAGCCGGCGCTTCTGAATTTCCAGACGCTTTTTCTGGGTGGTCAGGTCCGCGATGCCCTGTTTGACATCCTGGAGTTCGTCACGCATCTGCTCGTAGGAGTAATCCAGCGTCTCCGAGGGGTCTTCGGCCCGGTTCAGGATGGAATTGAGCTTCGATTTGACGATGTATACCGCTCGCGAGAGAACGCCCATGTGGTCAACTGGGGATGGCCGTACTAAATATTTGAAGGTTCACGATGGCCGGTGATCCGACTACTCGAACCAGATGCGATCGATCTCGATAGCGCTGGATCCACCCTGCCAGAATCCCAGGTAGATCGAACTGGGCGCACCGTCGAAGCTGAACGCCGTCAGGTCGATCGATACCGTCGAGAACGACGTGCCGATCGAATCGCTGGTCAGGTTCGACAGGAGGTCGCCACTGCCAGCGAGTTCGAGTCGGAACTGCGACTCCTCGCCGCCGCTATCGCCTTTGACCTCCAAATTCAGCGTCGTGTACTCGGCGACCGAGGTGTCGATCTGGCTCCGCATCCAGCCGCCGTTGTCGTACTCCAGACGCAGTGCCCCGTCTGTGACGCCACTCGAAGAGAAGCTACCAGCGCCACACCAGTTGTTGAGGTCGTTGGGACCGGGCCACCCGGGGTCGCCGTCGTAGTCGTTGACCAGCAGCGTCGAACTCTCGGCCGACTCGGTTCTGGCAGTGATAGTGTTGGACGCCGGAGAGACGTTGCCGGCCGCGTCGACGGCCTTGACGACCACCTGCCAGTCCAGCCCGCTCCCCAGATCGGAAACGGTCGTCGATGTCGTGCCGGCAGGCACTTCCCTGGACCAATACCTCGTATCCACCAGGTAGTGATCGAGGCCGCTCCCCCGGTGTCCTCGACGGGGTCCCAGGTGAGGTCGATCGAGGAGGTCGTCGCGCCAGTCTGGCGGAGGTTGGTGGGTGCGGGCGGCGCGTTCTCGTCCCCTGCCGAGACGAAATCAAGGTAGTTGAGGTTCCACTCATCAGCCCCGGCGGTCGGGTTGGCAGTCTGCACCAGCAGTCTCACGGCCGGCCCCATCCGCGATCGATCCCCAACACCGATCCGAACGTCTTTTGTACTGGTAGTCTTGTACACTACATACAATGCCAGAGATCGCAATCGTCGGTGGTGGGCCCGCCGGCCTGGCCGCCGCGGTGTATACGGCACGGGCAGATCGCGAGACGGTGGTTTTCGACTCGGGCGAGGGGACGACCGCGAGCGTCGACTGGATGGAAAACGTCTACGGGTTCCCGGAGGGGATCGCCGGTCCCGACATCGTCGACCGCGGGCGCGAACACGCCGAACGATTCGGGGCCGACATCATTCAGGAGGAGGTGGTCCGGATCGCCGAGGACGGCGACGGCTACGCGGTCGAGACGACCGCGGCGACCTATCCCGCGGACGGTATCATCCTCGCGACGGGATCGAACTACGAAACGCCCGCGATCGCAGGCATCGACGACTACGAGGGGCAGGGCGTCTCCTACTGCGTGGAGTGTGATGCCTTCTTCTATCGGGACCAGACGGTCGGCGTCGTCGGCGCGGGCAACTACGCCGCCAAGGAGGCCACGATGTTGCTCGATTACACCGACGACGTGACGGTCTATACCAACGGAAACGAACTGACGATGGACCACGACCTCCAGGCGGATCTCGACGAACGTGGCATTCCCGTCGTCGAGGAGTCGATCGACGATCTCCACGGCGAGGGCGTCCTGGAGGTGATGACGATGTCGAACGAGCGGCAGGTCCCGATCGACGGCCTCTTCGTTGCACTCGGGGCGGCCGGTGGCACCGACCTCGCGGAGATGCTCGGCGTCCCCGTCGCCAACGAGGAGATCCAGGTCGAGGCGGATCAGTCGACCGGGGTCGATCGGGTCTACGCCGCGGGCGACGTGACCGGCGGCCAGCGCCAGGTCAACGTCTCGATCGGCGAGGGGACGACCGCGGCGATCGGTCTCCTCGAAGAACTCCGCGGCAAAACCTACGTGGACTACAAGAAGGTCGAAACGGAGGTCCGCCAGTATTGATGGTATTTTACAACACCGCTACGATTCGTAGAGATCCGTCGAGAGGTACCGTTCGCCCGGATCGCAGACGACCGTCACGACGGGCCCCGATCGTTGTTCGGCGATAGCACGTGCGACGTGGACGTTCGCCCCCGTCGAGATTCCGCCCGCGATGCCCTCCGTCCGGGCGAGTTTTCGTGCGGCAGCGACGGCATCGTCGCGAGTGACCGTTCGGACCTCGTCGATCAGATCTCGATCGAGGACATCCGGGACGAATCCGGCGCCGATCCCCTGGATGCCGTGACTGCCGGCACAGCCACCCGAGAGCACCGACGAGTCGGCAGGTTCGACTGCGATCAGGTCGGCACCAACCCCTGCGTCGCGGAGGTGCTCGCCGACGCCGGTGATCGTCCCGCCCGTCCCGACACCAGCGACGAAGGCCGCGAGATCGTCACCAACGTCCGCGACGATTTCCGGACCGGTCGTCTCGCGGTGAGCGGTCGCATTCGCGGGATTCTCGAACTGCTGGGGGGTGAAGGTATCCGCCCGCTCGGCCGCAAGTGCTTCCGCGCGTTCGATCGCACCGGGCATGCCGTCATCGGCCGGGGTCAACTCCAGTTCGGCGCCCAGTGCGGCGAGTAACGCACGTCGCTCCTCGCTCATCGACTCGGGCATCGTCAACACGAGATCCAGATCGTGGGCCGCACAGACCGTGGCCAGTCCGATTCCGGTGTTCCCGCTCGTGGGTTCGATAACGGTCGTCTCCGCGCCGATCTCGCCCGCGTCGATCGCGGATTCGATCATCTCGCGAGCGATGCGATCCTTGACCGAGTACGGATTGAACGATTCCAGTTTGACCAGCAGGTTGTCGGCGAATGCATCCGCGCGCAGGAGTGGCGTTTCACCGATCAGATCGGTGGCATCCTCGGCGATCATGGTCGATCGTTCGTGATCGCGCGTCATCAATGGGTCGATACTCAGACCGGGTCGTATCCCGCGTCCTCGATCGCCGCCCGGACCGCAGCGGGATCGGCGTCGCCCTCGACGGAGACAGTATCGCTCTCGTGGTCGGCCGAGACCCCGGTGACGCCATCGACGGCCTCGACGGTCTCGATCACGGTCGTCTCACAGCCAGTACACTCCATTCCCTCGACGGTGTATGTCTGCGCCATGCATGCGGGGCTATGGGGTCCGGATTCAATGCGGTTGCCCTTTCGTGAGCGAGGTCTTCACGTCCGACTGGATAGAATATCCCGGTCGATTCCCGTTCGCGACCCGGAATCGCCAACGGGTACTGTCGGTCAGCAATCAGTCGCCCACTCGACGGAGCCATGGCGCGAGGGGGCGACCCGACAGTGTCAGAACCCGCCGCGATCCTGCCCGAACCCCTGTTCCATGCGCTCGCACTCGCCGTTCTGGTTGATCAGCACGCGACCCTGGTAGCCACAGCGGCCATTGTTGTTGTACTTGCACCGCGTACACCGGCATTCGACGGCCTTGGATCCGTCGCGAGTTGACATACCGACCGATAGGGCTGGCCGGCACTTCATCCTTGACCCGTGAGATCGATGGGCAAGCGAGACTGACGTGCAGGCGATACTGAAGCGGTGACGAGACCGATGGGCAGGCCGCTTCACGCAAGAAATCGATCGATTGATTCACGATGCGGGCCTGCAGCCGACGTGTTCGACCGTGACTCCGACCGGCGTGACGCCCGCCTCGCCATCGCCTGTCTCGAAGCGGGCATCGAGGCGGCCCGGCCCGAGCGCGCCGTCGCCAACGCGGTGACCGTCGACGGCGATCACCTCGAGGTCGGCGAAGCGACCGTCGAGCTCGCGGGCATCGAATCGATCCGGGTCATCGGCGGTGGCAACGCCGCGGGCGGCATCGCCGCCGGACTCGAAGCGTCACTCGGCGATCGCATCGACGGCGGACTGGTCGTGACCGACGCTCCCCGATCGACCGACCGGGTCGACATCCGCGAGGGCGACCACCCGCTGCCGACCGGGCGCAACCGGCACGCAACGGCCGACCTGCTCGAACGGGCCCGCGAGGCGGATCGATCGGATCTCGTGCTCGCGCCGATCACCGGTGGCGGGAGTGCACTGCTCTGCGCGCCCGCCGGCGATCTGACGGTCGCGGATCTCGCGGCGACCACCGAGGCGCTGTTGAAGGCGGGCACGCCGATCGACCGGATCAACGCGATCCGTCGCCGGTGTTCGCACCTCAAGGGTGGTGGTCTCGCCGCCGCACTCGCCCCGGCGCGGACGATCGGCCTCCTGGTGAGCGACGTGATCGGCGATCACTCAACCATCGCGAGCGGCCCGCTCAGCCCCGACCCGGGCGTCGAGCCGTCGATTCCAGACGGGATCGCGGTGCCCGAGACGGTCCGTACCCACCTCGCCGACGGCGGGACAGTCGAGTCGCAAGCGCACGACGCCGACGACACGTTCGATCGCCTCGATCGAGTGGTCGTCGCCGACGGCAATCGCGCGATTTCGGCCGCGGCCGATCGAGCGCGCGAGGCGGGAGTCGATCCGACGGTGCTCTCGACGGGGATCCGGGGCGCGGCCGCCGACGCGGCCCGTACGCAGGTGGCCATTGCCGAGGAAGTCGCCGCGACCGGCCGCCCGGTCGCGTCACCCGCAGTCTTGCTCTCGGGTGGGGAGACCACCGTCGAGGTCGAGGGGTCGGGGGCAGGCGGCCCGAATACGACCTTTGGGACCGCGGCCGCCCTCGACGCGGCGGACGGTCCCCGGATGGCGATCGCAAGCGTCGATACCGACGGACTGGACGGATCGGCCGAGGCCGCGGGCGCGATCGTCACCGAATCCACAGTCGACGATCCAGAGCGAGCGCGCTCGGCGCTCGATGCGGACGATACTGCCGGCTATCTCCGCGATCGGGGTGCGCTCCTCGCGAGTGGTCCGACGGGGACGAACGTCAACGACCTCCGGGCGATCGTGATCGGCGTGGACGGCGAGTGATCGCCACGTGGCCCCTACTCCCGGTCTCGGCGCATCGCAATCTCGAACCAGGGGCAGAGCCGCAACTGGCGATACCACTCGCGGTGTTCGTCGAGTCGGTCGTAGGGCACCCACGCGATGCCGCCGACCTCGTCGGGGTCTGGATCGAGCGTGCGATCGGTCAGCGTGGCCTTGAGGACGGCACAGACCTCGTGTTCGAGCCCGCGATCCTCGAAAAAGCGACGGTACTCGAAGCGATCGGTCACCCGCAAGTTCTCGTACTGGTCGGGCCGAACACCGAGTTCCTCGGCGAGACGCTCCCGGGTCGCATCGATCTGAGATTGATCGGGAACGGGATGGGACGCGACGGTGCCGTCCCAGTGAGTCGGCCAGAGACGCTTCTCGGGACTGCGCTGGGCGAGCAGGACGTTCCCCTCGCCGTCGAACAGGAGGGCAGTAAAGGCCCGATGGCGAATACCATCGCCGGTGTGGGCGTCGAGTCGATTGACCACGTCCTGGCGCTGATCGTCGGCGTCGACAGCCACGACGACCTGCTCGGCGTTCTCGTGGTCGCCCGCCGTCGCGGGGTCGGCGTTACTCATCGCGTGATTCAACGATCAGGGGGATCAAACGTGTGTCGGATCGTTCCGTCAGCGGCCTCGGTCGGCGAGTCACTCCACGTCGACGGCGTCGAGCCCATCGACGGCCGATTCGAGTTTCTCGCCGGGATTCTGGGCGATCGCGTGGCCCAGCGCCCCGACCCCGCCGACGTTGCCTTTGACCCACTCGATCGATCCCGATTCGTCGAGAAAGCCAAAGCGGCCCTGTTCGTCGTCGATGACCAGCACACCCGCGAAAAAGCCCTCATCGCCTTCGGCGATCGTCACCTCGTAGCCCTCGGCTTCGAGACGGTCGCGATGGGTTTCGAGTCGGTGTTCGAGTTCGCTGTGCTCCTCGTTGGTCAAGGGATCGTAGTACTCGTCGATCCCGTCCGATGAGTCGGTCATTCGTCGCTTTCCTCGTTGGTCGATTCGTTGACCGAGTCGGTCGATTCGTTGGCCGAGTCGGTCGATTCGTTGGCCGAGTCG
>JBDGTN010000078.1:0-5052 GCA_042216835.1 Halococcoides sp. | reverse complement strand
GTTGACCGAGTCGGTCGATTCGTTGGCCGAGTCGGTCGATTCGTTGGCCGAGTCGCCACTCGTCGGAGTCGAGTTGGCGGTCGACTCGCCCGATTTCTCCTTCGAGTCGCCACTCGTCGGGGTCGATGTGTCGGTCGATTCCGTACCCGTCGCGGTCGACGCGTCGGTCGCTCCGAGTCGGTCGTTCAAAATCTCGCTGGCGTCGAGGTCGGTATTCACGGCGTCGTCGGAGTCGGCTCCGCTCGCCTCCAGTCGTTCGAGCGCGTCGAGCATCGATTTTGCGCGTTCTTTCCAGCGTGTGGCGCGATCGGTCGAGACCGTCACGTCCGGCGTACTCGCCCGCTCGGCGATCGTCTCGGGGTCGAGATCGGCCAGTGCTGGCAGATCGGCCACGTCGCCATCCCGGAGTTGTCGTCCGAACGTCGGCCCGATCCCGTCGATGAGTTCGACCGGGAGGTCCTCCTCGCGGTCGGCGACGACCGCCGCGAGTCGGCGCGCCTCGTCCACCCAGTCGACAGCGCGATCGGGGGCGGTATCGGCCACTTCGGCCAGGCGTTCGGGTGGCGTCTCCACCAGATCGCTCACCCGCGAGATGCCGTCACGCGCGAGTGCCTCGCGCTCGGCTTTGTCGAGGCCGCTGATGACATCGATCTGGGGCGACCACGTTCGATGCGCTGAGTGTTTCGTGTCGATCTCCGATCGATCGAGGACCGGGCCCTTGCCGAGGTCGCCTTCGTCGAGTACATCGAACAGGTCGATTGTCAGTTGGAGCGCGGTCTCGGTGTCGGCGCCGGAGGGCCGAACGTAGAGATCGGTTCCCGACTCCGATTCTTCGGGTTCGAGGGCCACGTCAAGGGTGACTTCGACGTTGCTGGCCCGATAGACTGGGACGGTCACGTCGCCAGCGTCCCCGTCAGTCAACTGGGCCAGCCGTCGATGCCCGTGCTGGAGGGCGCGCAGTTCGGCGTCAGCGACCTCGTCGTACAGCGCGGTCAGGAATTTGTCGAGGCGGGTCATTGCTCTCCGTCGTCACCCGGTGTTAGCGTCGGGCCGCCCTCGCGCTCGTCGATCCGCTCGGTGCGTTTTTTCTTACGGCGCTCGAAGACGGCGTTGCTCGCCGCGCGTTCGAGAATCTCCATCCCCGTCGATTCGTTCTGGAGTTCCGCGACCATTGTGAGATCGAGATCGAACGTGGATTTCGTCCGCCGGTCGAGGGTGGTCGACTGACTCGACGGCGTCACCTTCAACCGCATCGGCCGGGTGAGCATGGCGTCGCCGTCGCCCGTCCTGTGACCGCCATCGTCGTCGGTCTTCTCGACCTGGGTGATCTCCGCCGAGAAGGTCTCCTCGATCCGATTGATCTGGAGGTTCGGTACGAAGAGAAACGCGATCAGCGGAATCTCGATCTGTTTGGCGATGGGACGTTCGGTGCCGGTCTCGGGGTCGACCTCGCGAGTGGTGTAGTTGAATCCGACGGTGATCAACTCGCCGTTCTCGTCGAAGCCAGTGTCGAGCAACAACTCGGCGTGCTCGGTCTGTGACTGGACGCTGGCGTCGATCGCCGCGACCAGCGGTCCCGAGAACAACTGCGACAGCGGGAGATCCTGGAGGTCGTCGATTGCCGGCACGTTCACTCACCTACCCGCCCGGGGATTGGGTCGCTTCTTTCTCGGTGATCGTCTGTTCGAGAATGTCGAACACCCGCGTGACGCCACTTGGCGGTTCGACGCTCTTTGCCTCGACGTGGACGGTCTGATCGTAGGAGCGCTGGACGGACTTGGATCGACTCGTCTTTTTCTGGTAGCTCGCGGAAACCTTCCACTTGACGTTGCCCGTCAGCCAGCCCTGCTTGCCTTTGACCGTCGATTCGACGTTGAACTGACTCGACGTCGTGTAGGTCTGGACTGATTTCAGCGTGACGTTGAAGTCGATGGTGACGTTGCTCACCTCGAAATACGGAATGTTGATGAGCAACAACAACGGGACCCGGAGTTTGAGCTCCTTGGTCGTCTTTTCGCCCGTCGTCTCGTCGAGGACATCTTTTTTGTACGAGAACTCCACGTAGACGGGTTTTCGACCGGAGTTCCAGTTGTTGGCCTCTTCGAAGCCGACGTCCTGGATGAACTTCGCCGCCGTCATCGAGGCTCGTGCGTTGGCCTCGACGGCCGCATCCAGCGGACCACCGATGATCGATTCGTACGGCAGACTCCCGAGTTCGGCCGGGAAGTTTGGGTTTGGCATTGGTACCCACTCGCCGCGACGTGTGAGGTGTCAATGTAAATATGCGAAGAGGAGAATCTGGCCTGTTTCTCGATTTCCGGACCCGAGTCCGCTGCCGATTCGGCTGAATCGAGACGTTCCAATCGGGGACCAGTCGCTCGCCGAAAAGAGATCCCAACAGTAATGATAGTGGTCGACCATGACGCGATCGTGTCAGGACGTTTCGGTCGACCGGGCGCGGTACTCCTCGGGATCGTCGTGGTCGCCCTCCTCGCTGGCGGTGTGGCCGCGCGGGCGCCACCGGAGCCGCTATGTCAGGTCTGTAGCGACGCGGTCGTTCCAGAAGACGCCATCACGTCATCGACGGTGACGATCCGAGTGGGGGCCGATGGGACGGGGCACTGGCGAGTCGAACTCGCTCTCGCGGACCAAACCTCACTCGATCCGGATCGAGTCAGGACGGCCGCCAAAAACGCGCTATCATCTCATCTTGTCGGGACACCGAACGACCCGTCGGTCGCAGTCGGATCCGATGCGATCGTCATCGAATATACGACACCCGATCTGGCGGCCCGGAGTGTGACTGGCGTGCTCGTCGTCGATGCGTTCTACACCAACGGCGAGCGGAGTCTGGGGGTCAACGTCGATCGCGTCGTTCTCAGGGGTCCGCCAGGGACGACTGTCGTCGGGCCCGATGCCGACGGAGAAACCGTCGAAATCGATGGCGTCTCTGGCGATCGATTTGCCGGGGAACTTCCCAGCGGCGGATTTCACGTCGCATTCGCAGACGATTCGATCGCTGGAGTGCTCGCGGCGCAGACCGCGATCTGGATGGCCGTTGCGAGCGCGACGGTCGCCGATCTCCCGTCGTACGCCCCGATCCCGATTGCGGTACTCGCGATCGCCGTTGCAACGATGGGCGGTGCCGGTCGACGTTTCGACCGCTTGTCGATCGCTCTTCGAACTATCCTTGCCGTCACAGTCCTGGCGCTCTGGCCGGGTGCAATAGCGCTGATCGCTGGAGCGAATGGCGCTGGCCCGGCGGTAGCGATCCAGCACGGCGTCTTCGGTCCACTCGTCGCCATAGTCATTTTCGTCGGGACGGTCGGTCCGCTCCCGGTCGTGGGATCGATCCTCGCGCTCGTCGGATCTCGATTGTTCGTCCAGTCCGATACCCTGGTCGAGTGGGGGGTCGATCGCGTCGTCGCTGGCGGTGCCGTGCTCGCGTCGGTCACCATCGCAGTCGGCAGTCTTGTCGCTGGAATCGACGGGCCCGCCGGCGGCGTTTTCGCACGCGGGATTATCGTCACGACGCCGGCCCTGTTCGTCCCCTTCACCCTGGCCGAACGGCGATCGGTCCGGGCGATCCTCGGGTGTGCGATCGTCCTCGCGCCAGTGTTCGTCGTTATCGGTCTCGGCCCGCTCGGACCGACCCAGTTCGTCGTCTCCCAACACGTTTTCGTTCCCTGGGCACTCGTCGTCGGAACTGTCAGCGTCCTGTTCGGGGCGACCGGCGATCGGTCGGCCGAGAGCGAGTCGAAGACAGGGCCGGCGTGATTGAACGGGAGTGCGGCCCTGCCTGGGGCCTCAAGACGATTGACTGGACACAGCGAGGGGAAAATCGAAGGACGGCCGGGTCAACGACCAGTCAGGGGATCGATTCGACCGACCTCGGACTGTTCTGGGAGTCACGGTGGCCGGGGCGCCACCGCAATCGGGAGTTCTCCCGACCGGAGAAAAGCCCTGGTAATAGGGCTATGGATATCTCCCGAATCATCCGGACGCGGGTTCGGGATGCGGGTTCGCAGTCCGATACAGATAATGAGCATCGCTCCGAGGCCGCACTATGGAGCTTCGAACGGCGCTCGGCGGGGGATTCGAGACGCTCCGGGAGCATCCGTCGATCGCAGGCGCGATCGGCGGCGTAGTCCTGATCGACGCCGCCCTGCGGGGCATTCCAATCCTGACCAACTGGCTCGTGTCCGGAGGACCGAGGGCCACCGAGACCCCGGGGAGCCTCCTGATGACTGCCCTCGTCGTCCTCGGCGTTCAGATCGGAGTGACACTGTTCGCGCTCGTCGCTGGTCCGTTCGTGATCAGCGGACTGCTCGGTCTGATCGACGCCAGGCGACGTGACCGCCCGATCGATGCGGCGATCCGACTGGATATCGAGACGTACCTGGCCGTCCTCGGGTGGATCCTCGGTATCGTCGTGATCCAGTTTGTGATCGGGTTCGTGGCCGGCATCGTCGGAACCGTCGGGATAGCCATCGTCGGATCCGCGGTGGTGGCCACGACGCCCGGAACGGCGTCCTCGATCGATCCCGGAGTGCTCGTACTCGGATCACTGGCTGGCATTCTGGGGTCGTTGCTCGGCACGATCCCCGTTATCCTCACCCAGTATTATCCCGCGGCAGCCGTCCTCGACGACCGATCACCCGTCGATGCGCTTCGATCGGCCTGGACCCTCCTTCGAGACCATCCGCGTGCAACGCTCGCACTCGATGCCATCGTGATCGTCCCCCTGACGGTGGCGCAGGGAGTGGGGGCAGCGGTGCCATTGGTCCTCACGAGGTGGGAGCCGTCGGCCATCGCCGGTCACAGCACGCTTTTCGGCGTCGTACCGGCCCTGGCGCTCGCACTCGTCGGCGTGATCGTCTGGCCGATCGCGCTCCCGGCGTATGTCGCTCTGTATCGGTCGATTTCCGGGTAAGTCGATCGGAGGGTCCCGCCGGGCCGGGGCAGTTGCGTCGGTCGCTTCGAAGGGTCTGTCTCCCTCGGCGACGACCGCTCGACGGCGGGAGGAGTCGAATCGAGTGGAGTCGAATCGAG
>JBDGTN010000020.1:584-12629 GCA_042216835.1 Halococcoides sp. | reverse complement strand
CGACATCGGGCGATTGACGAGTCCAGTCGACCGTCGTTGCGAGTCCAGTCGACCGCGGTCCGCTCAGGCGAGGAGGTCCTCGATCGCCTCCATCACGGATGGTTTCTGGAACGGTTTGGTGATGTAGCCGTCGGCACCGGCCTTGACGGCCTCTTTCATCTTCTGTTCCTGACCCACGCTCGTACACATCACGATCGGGATATCCGGATCCCTCTCTTTGATGTCGGCGGTGGCCTCGATGCCGTCCTTGATGGGCATCACGATGTCCATCATGATCAGATCCGGATCGTGATCCTCGTAGAGTTCGACCGCCTCGACGCCGTTCTCGGCTTCGGCGGCAATCTCGAAGTCGTCGGCGAGGATCTCCTTCAGAAGGTTTCGCATGAACTCCGAATCGTCGACGATGAGGACGCTGTCGACCATCGAGTGTGAAATCGGTGCCCGTCGTCAAGTATGTTGGCGTCTCGATTGGCGTCTCGGACGTGCGAACGGACGCGGTGGCGACTCCTCACCCATCGTCGCTCACCCGGGTCAGGTCCGGCACGATCAGCCCGATCGAGTCGTCGATGGCCACGTCGAGAGCGGTGTCCCCGGGGAGTTCGGCCACCGACTCGCCGTCGGCAACGACGGTCGCCGGTCCGTCGACGCTGATCGACACCGGGCCGTCGAGAACCCACTGCCCGGGATCGGTTTCGAACGGTCCCATCGGGACGACCGCGAGCGAATCGTCGTCGACGAGGAGGGGGCCACCGGCCGATCGGGCGTATCCGGACGACCCATACGGCGTCGCGACGACGACGCCGTCGGCCCGGACGCGATCGACTGTGCGCCCATCGGATCGAATCGTCACGGTCGCGACACTGTCGGGTTTGTCGGCGACGACCGCCACGTCGAGGACGGCACGGACGCGGTCGTTCGGGAGTCGGACCGAGGCGATCGGCGCCCGGCAGAGCGACCACTGGCCCGCCCGGAGCACCTCGAGGGCCGCCCCAACGTCGTCGGGATCGACGCCGGGAACAGACCCCGGTGGATCGACCGCGAGGATCGAATCGAACCCGCTCTCGATGGCGCGTCGAAGCCCGGCGCGGCCCACCGCTGCACTCGCCGAGGCCCCCATTCGATTTTCGTCGGCGTCGGGCCGACCGTCGACGATCGTTGCGGACGACGGCGGGTCAGCGTCGGCGGGGCCGAGCCAGACGAAGTGGACCGGGGAGAGTCGGTCGGCCATGCGGGCGGGTTTCCTCGATACCGACAAAAGCGTGCCGACTGGCGACGGAAGGGAGTCTTTATGTCTCGCGGTGGCACATCCGTGTCTATGCGGGATCGACTGGCGTCGTGGCGACCGCGTATCGACGAGGCCATCGAAGCGTTGCTCCCGCGGGAGGTCGACGACGACTACCTGGGATCGTATTTCGGCGATCCGGCCTACGTCTACGATCCCGAGGCACTCCAGATCGCCCTCGCAGATCCGATGTGGGAACTCCTCGATCGCGGCGGAAAGCGGTGGCGTGCGGTCCTCTTTCTCGTGCTCGTGGATGGGCTTGGCGAGGAGCCCGAGGAATTCATCGACTATGCCTGCATTCCAGAGGTGCTCCACAACGGGACGATCGTCGTCGACGATGTCGAGGACGGCGCGGAGATGCGTCGCGGAGAGCCAGCACTCCACCTGGATCAAGGGCTGGACATCGCACTCAACGCCGGTAACGCGATGTATTTCCTCCCGCTGAAGATCATCACCCAGAATCCTGCCGGACTCGACGCCGAGACTCGGCTGGAGACCTACGAGATGCTCATGCACGAACTCAACCGGACGCATCTCGGTCAGGGAATGGACATCGCCTGGCACAACGACCCCGAGATCCGGATCGGCGAGGACGAATATCTCGAAATGACGGCGTGCAAGACCGGCTGTCTCGTCCGGATCGTCACCAGACTGGCGGCGATCGTCACCGACCAGCCTGACGCGGTCGAAGAGACGCTCGCAGCGTACGCCGAAGACCTCTCGATCGCGTTCCAGATCAGCGACGATGTCCTCGATGTCGAGAACAGTCTCGATCAGGCCGGCGAGTTCGGCAAGGCCTTCGGGAACGACGTGCGCGAGGGCAAAAAGACCCTGATGGTCATTCACGCCGCCGAACACGCCGATCCGGAATCCGTCGCGCGCCTGGAGAAGATCCTCTGGGCCGACGAGAACACCGACGAGGAGATCATGACGGCGATCGACATCCTCCAGGAGGCCGACAGCGTCGCCTACGCTCGTGATCGCGCGGAGGCGTTCGCCGATTCGGCGACGGCACACCTGGCCGATCTGGATCTCGACCCCGAGGCGGCCACAGCGCTCGAAGACTTCGCCGACTACGTCGTCGAACGCGACCGGTGATCGTGCGCTCGGGCCGACGCGACCGACCGCGAGCGAACGGCCCAAGAGCCTCCACACCCTACCGATGCCCGTGAGCGACAGTCGATCCGGCCCGCTGACGCCCGATCGCCCGGATGCCGAATCCGCGTTCCGCGTCGAGGCGCCGTTCGATCCGGCGGGCGACCAGCCCGACGCGATCGAATCGATCGCCGCGGGCTTCGATGCCGGGTACGACAAGCAGACTCTCCTCGGCGTGACGGGATCGGGCAAGACCAACACCGTTTCGTGGGTACTCGAGCAACTCCAGCAGCCGGCGCTGGTGATCGCCCACAACAAGACGCTGGCGGCACAGCTGTACGAGGAGTTTCGCGATCTCTTTCCCGACAATGCCGTCGAGTATTTCGTCTCCTACTACGATTACTACCAGCCCGAAGCCTACGTCGAACAGACCGACACCCACATCGAGAAAGATGCCTCGATCAACAACGAGATCGACCGCCTGCGCCACTCGGCGACGCGATCGCTGCTGACCCGCGAGGACGTAATCGTCGTCGCCAGCGTCTCGGCGATCTACGGACTCGGCGATCCGGCCCAGTACACCGATATGGCGCTCCGTCTCGAACGCGGCCAGCAGGTCGATCGCGAAGAGGTCATCGCCCACCTCGTCGATCTGAATTACGAACGCAACGATGTCGATTTCACCCAGGGGACGATCCGCGTCCGGGGCGATACCGTCGAGGTGTTCCCGATGTACGGCCGGTATCCCATCCGTATCGAGTTCTGGGGGTCGGAGATCGATCGGCTCTGCAAGATCGATCCCGTCGAGAGCGAGGTGGTCAGCGAGGAGCCAGCCGTCATGATCCACCCTTCCGAACACTATTCGATCCCCGACGAGCGCGTCGAGCGAGCGATCGCAGAGATCGAGCAGTTGCGTGACGAACGCATCGCCCATTTCGAACGCCAGGGCGATCTGGTCGCCGCCCAGCGCATCGACGAGCGCACCACCTTCGATCTGGAGATGCTCGAAGAGACGGGCTACTGCTCGGGCATCGAGAACTACTCGGTCCACCTCTCCGATCGCGAGTCGGGCGACCCGCCCTACACGTTGCTGGAGTACTTTCCAGACGACTTCCTGACGGTCATCGACGAGTCCCACCGCACCGTCCCGCAGATCCGCGGGCAATACGAGGGCGACCGCTCCCGCAAGGAGTCCCTGGTCGAGAACGGGTTCCGACTCCCGACCGCCTACGACAACCGGCCGCTCACCTTCGAGGAGTTCGAGGCCCGGACCGACCGGACGCTGTACGTCTCGGCGACGCCCGGCGAGTACGAGCGCAAGCACAGCGACCAGATCGTCGAACAGATCGTCCGACCGACCTATCTCGTCGATCCCGACATCGAGGTGGCCCCGGCCGAGGGCCAGATCGACGATGTCCTCGATCGGATCGCGGCGTTGCCCGACGACGAGCGCGTGCTGGTGACGACGCTCACGAAACGGATGGCCGAGGATCTCTCGGAGTATCTGGACGAGGCCGGCGTCGACGCGGCCTACATGCACGACGAGACCGACACGCTCGAACGCCACGAACTCGTCCGATCGCTCAGACTGGGCGAGATCCAGGTGCTGGTGGGCATCAACCTCCTGCGCGAGGGGCTGGACATCCCCGAGGTGTCGCTCGTGGCGATCCTGGATGCCGACCAGGAGGGCTTTCTGCGGAGCGAGACCACGCTCGTCCAGACGCTCGGCCGGGCAGCACGCAATCGCAACGGCCGGGCCGTGCTCTATGCCGACGAGCCGAGTGACGCGATGGAAGCGGCCATCGAAGAGACCGAACGCCGTCGCGAGATCCAGCGCGAGTTCAACGAGACCCACGATGTCGACCCGCGATCGATCGACAAACCCGTCAGCGAGACGAACCTGCCCGGCAGCGAGACCGATACGTCCACGGCGGCGGGCGTCGATCCCGACGATCCCGAGGCGGCCGCCGAACTGATCGACGAACTGGAACGACGCATGCACGACGCTGCCGACAATCTGGAATTCGAACTCGCGGCCGACATCCGCGATCGGATTCGGACGCTCCAGGCGGAGTTCGACCTGGGCGAGGACGAGGCGGGCGTCCCGCCCGAGGCGGATGGGTTCTGATACTGTCGGACACAAGTCCGTGAGCAATCAAGTGGGTGTTTTTGCGATTCACGACGGTACTCACCCGAGCAGACAACGAGCGTGTTCAATTTCTTGTGTCCGGCAGTATGAGTGCGTCTCGACGGCCGATCAATCGACCTGAACGGGGATCCACCACACCCGCGACCGACCACCGACCTTCTTCGAGGTCACGTCTGTCGAGTCTTCGAGTGCGTGGAGTTTGTTCAGTGCCGTTCGGCGGGAACAGCCGAGCGTCTCCGCGACTTCGCTCGCCGTCAGCGGTTCGGCGTAATCCTCGCGATTTTTGAACACGTCGATGACGGCCGATTCGGTGTACTCGACATCGCGGCCCGGAGTTGCCATACCGGCCCCTATGTGAGCATCCCACATAAACACCTACCTTCGTGGGTACACGAATCGGCAAATATCGCCCGTCAGGGTGGTCTCACCGCGGGAGCGCATGGGTCCCAGCGGCCTTGAACGTCGCGACGACGGGGCTCCCGACCGCGATATCGAGCAGATCGAGGCTCGTCTGAGTCAGGACGATGGGGACGGTCAGCCCCTCGCTGTCGACGGTGACGGTGGCGATCGATTCGCCGGTCTCGACCGCGCTGACGGCGCCCCGAAAGCGATTGCGTGCGCTGGTGTCGGTGGCCGGCGGGGCGGAATCGGGCCGGTGGAGCGTGATCGCGTCGGCCCGAAGGACGACATCGACCTGCTCGGCGTCCTCGTAGAGGACGGCCCTGAACGTCCCGGCATCGGTCTCGACGGTCGCGAGTTCGCCGTCGCGGTCGCGGACCACACCCTCGATGGCGACTTCGTCGGTTCGTGTCGTCTCTGCGAGCGCGGCCCGGAGGCGATCGAATCGCGCCAGCACGCTCCGGGCCACCTCGGTCAGGTCGCTACCACCGCCGTCGGGGCCGCCTCGCCGCCGATCGAGCACCGGCCCGAGGACGTCTTCGAGGTGGGTGACGCGGTCGTGGGCGTGTGAATACGATCGATCGAGGCTGTCGGCAGCGGCCTGAAGGGACCCCTCGCGCTCGACGGCCCGGAGCAAGCGCACGTCGGACCGGTCGACGGCGATTCCGTCCACGATCAGGCGGGCCTCGAACGCGGCCTCCATACGCCGCACTCGACCGGTCGGCCCAAAAACCCGGCGTCTGACCGGTTCGGGCTCCCAAACCGTTATATCGCAACGGGCATATCGACGATATATCCACGATGGCATATCGATCCGCCCGCCCGTCGCGCCGGGCCGTCCTGGGTAGCTGTGGCGCACTCGCGGCAACGCTCGCTGGCTGTGCCGGCGACTCCGGCGTGACGGTGCTCGCGGCCGGGAGTCTCGCCAGGGGGTTCGAAGACCGTATCGGCCCCAAGTTCGCCGAGGCGACCCGGTACGGCTACAGCGGGGAGTATCACGGGTCGAACGCGGTGCTCCGGATGGTGCTGGAGGACCAGCGCCGCCCCGATGCGGTCGTCAGCGCCGACGCGGGACTGTTGCGCGATCGATTCCGGCCGTCCGTGACCGACTGGGATGTCGTCGTCGCGACGAACGCGGTCGTGATCGCCGCCGACCCCGCCACCAGCGTGGGCCAGCGGTTGGCCACTGGCGACCACTGGCCCGACGTGCTCCGGTCGGCAGCGGGCCCCATCGCCCGAACCGATCCGGACCTGGATCCGCTGGGGTATCGGGCACTGCTTCTGTTCGAGTTGGCCGAACGATTCTACGACGAGCCAGGATTGGCGGCCGAACTCCGGGCGGCGACGACGGTGACGGCGGGCGAGGCCCGGTTACTCGCTGGCGTCGAGACCGGTCAGTACGATGCCGCCATCGCCTACCGGAGCATGGCGACCGATCGCGACCTGACCGTCCGATCGCTCCCCCCGGCGCTGAACTTCGCCGATCCGTCCCGAACCGAGTGGTATGCCAGCGCATCGTACACCACGAGCGGTGGTCGGACCGTCCACGGCCGACCGGTGCGATACGCCGCGACGGTACCCGAAACGGCGCCCGACCCCGCCGCTGGCCGCAGATTCGTTCGATTTCTCGCCAACCATTCGGGTCTGCTCGCCGGTATCGGACTGGTCACCGGCGATTCCGTTCCGATCTACGCGGGGTCGGTGCCCCAGGAGGTCCGCGCGTGAGCGTCGTCGACGCGTTCGACCGCATCGACAGATCCGGCCCCGGTCTCGCCGGCACCGGTCAGCGCTCGATCGTGGCACTGCTCGGAGCCGTGCTCGTCGTCTCGCTGCTGGTCCCGGTGGTGAGTTTTCTCGGGACCGGGGGACTCACACTCACCGCAGTGACCGACCCGGCCACGCTCTCCGCCCTGCACACCTCGCTGGTGACCGCGGGGACGGCAACCGGTCTCGCAACGCTGTTCGGCGTGCCGCTGGCCTACGTCCTGGCCCGGTATTCGTTTCCGGGGAAACGGCTGGTCGAGGCGGTCGTCGTTTTGCCGCTCGTGCTCCCGCCGGTCGTGAGTGGTGTCATGCTCCTTACGGCCGTGGGACCAGAGACGCTTCTCGGGCGGGCAGCCACGGCCGTCGGCGTTCCGATCACGGGCGGCTACGCGGGGATCGTTCTCGCTCAGGTGTTCGTCGCTGGCCCGTTTCTCGTCGTCGTCGCGCGCTCGGGAATCGCCGGTGTCGATCCGACACTCGAACGGGCAGCGCGATCGCTGGGCCGTGGGCCGATCGAGACCGCCCTCGTCGTGACGCTCCCGCTCGCGAAACGCAGCCTCTTCGCGGGGATCGCCCTCACCTTCGCGCGCGCACTCGGCGAATTCGGCGCGACGATGACCGTCGCCTATCACCCCCAGACGCTCCCCATCCGGACCTGGGTCGCGTTCGTCTCCGGCGGTGTCGATGCCACGCTCGCGCCCGTCACCTGGCTGCTCGGAGCGGGCCTGGCGGTCGTCCTGGTCGTTCACTGGCTGGGTGACACCTCGAAATGAGCCTTCGACTCGACGACCTCGCGATCGGCTATCCAGCGACCCAGATCGGCCCGATCGACCTCACGGTGCCCGATGGCGTGACCGTTCTTCTCGGACCCTCTGGAGCGGGCAAGTCCACCATCCTCGAACTGATCGCGGGGTTCGTGACGCCCGATCGCGGCACGATCACGCTCGATGGGGCCCGCCTCGCCGGGCGACCGCCCGAGCACCGTCCCGTCGGCATGGTGTTTCAGGACGACGCGCTCTTTCCCCACCGCTCTGTCCGCGAGAACATCGCGTTCGGAGCGGCCGAGCGGGTCGATCCCGCCGCCCTCGCCGACCGATTCGAGATCGATCACCTGCTCGACCGATCGCCGGAGACGCTCTCGGGCGGGGAATCGCGGCGGGTTGCTCTCGCCCGGACGCTCGCGAGCGATCCCGACGCACTCCTGCTCGACGAACCGCTCGCGAGTCTCGACGCGCCGATCCGACGGCGTCTGCGACGCGACCTCGCGGACCGACTCGCCGCGCTGGACGTACCGGTCGTGTACGTCACCCACGACCAGCGCGAGGCGGCGGTCGTCGGCGACCGCGTCGCCCTCCTGTTCGACGGGTCACTCCACCAGGTCGGACCGATCGAACGAGTGTTCGATCGTCCGGCGACCGACCGCGTCGCTCGCTTTCTGGGCATGAACGTCGTGTCGGGCCAGGTACACGCACGGACGCCGTCCCACGTCGTCTGTGGCCCGACGACGCTCCGGGCGACGACCGATCTGGACGGGCCCGCAGTCACGGTCGCGTTCGATCCCTCGTCGATCGTACTCGACGCCGCAGGCGAGTCGGTCGAGCGGTCGGATGGCCACAACCGCCTCGACGGACAGATCGAGCGCCTCGTCGACCGTCAGACCGACGCCATCGCGACGGTGACGATCCCCGGACTCGGTGCGATCGACGCGGCCGTCGATCGGTCGCAGGCCGAGCGCCTCGATCCGGGTCAGGACTGCGTCGTGACGATCGATCCGGACGACATCGTCCCGGTGTAAGTCACCAGCGGTGGTGGACGGCGTCGTAGACGTACTCCTCGTAGATGTCCCGGATCGCACCGTGAATTCGGTGGTCCAGAGGATCACGATCCGCGACGGCGACGTTCTCCTGGATGTGTGCGGGCGAGGTCGAACCGGGAATGACCGTCGTTACGGCATCGAAGTCGAGAATCCACCGCAGCGCGGTCTGGGCGAGCGTGAGATCCTCGGGGACATGGCGCTCGATCGCTTCGACCGCATCGAGACCGGCATCGACGGGCAGACCTGCGAACGTCTCGCCGCGATCGAACGCCTCGCCGTCGCGGTTGAAGTTGCGATGGTCGTCCTCGGGGAACTCCGTATCGCGATCGATCGCGCCGGTCAACAGCCCACTGGCGAGCGGGACGCGTGCGATAACGCCCACATCCTGGCGTCTGGCTTCCTCGAAAAACAGGTCGGCGGGGCGCTGACGGAACACGTTGAAGATGATCTGGACCGATTCCACGCCGTCGTACTCGATGGCCTTCAGCCCCTCCTCGACTTTCTCGACGCTCACGCCGTAGTGGCCGACCTTCCCCTCGCGTTTCAGCGCCTCCAGCGCCTCGAAGGTCTCTGGCTGGTAGTAGACCTCCGTCGGCGGGCAGTGCAACTGCAAGAGATCGAGCGTGTCGGTGCCGAGGTTCTCCAGCGACCGGTCGACGAACCGTTCGAGGTGCTCGCGATCGTAGCCTGCTGGCTCGTGGGGATCGAGTCGACGGCCGGCCTTCGTCGCGACGAAGACCTCATCGCGATCGTACGCCGGGTCGTCCAGGACCGCGCCGATGTGGGACTCGCTGCGTCCGTCGCCGTACACGTCGGCGGTATCGACGAATGTAACGCCCGCGTCGAGGGCTGCCCGGACGACCTCGCGGCCAGTCTCGTCGGTCACCTCGCCCCAGGCCGCCCCGCCGATGTTCCAGGTTCCGAGTCCGACGGCCGATACTGCGTGTCCGGTCGAACCGAGTTCGCGAAACTCCATGTCGGCGCTTTGCAGGCGGGTCACTTCAGCCCCCCGGGTCGATCAGGAGGGAACGTGATTGTCGTAAAACGCCACCGCGAACGCACTAGTAAACTACCCCTCCCTACTCCCTCGGCGCATACGCGCCTCGGTCCTTGAGGGAGGGGCCGCCGATAGAGCGACGCTCTATCGAGGCCTCGAAAGGCTTCGCCTTTCGGTGGCTTTGATGTGGACTCCCGGCGATCAACTGTCGGCGGTTGGCCGATAGCCGTCACCGTTCATACTGCCGGACACAAGAAATTGAACACGCTCGTTGTCTGCTCGGGTGAGTACCGTCGTGAATCGCAAACACCCACTTGATTGCTCACGGACTTGTGTCCGACAGTATCAATATCCCATCATTTACACGCACGTCTACTGGTGCGTCTACGCTCCCCGACGTGGGCGAGGAACGCAGTCTGTGCTGTCGCTTCCGCATATACCGCAACCCGATGTTCTTCGCGCCGTTGTAGTCTGCGTTAATTTCGTACCCACACTTCAGACACCGGAACTGCTCGCCGTTACGGTTATCTTCGTGAGTAAAGCCACAGTCGGTGTGTGAACACCGTTGGCTCGTGTGATCGGGTTCGACCTGTTCAACCGCGACACCGCGTTCTGGAGCTTTGTACTCGACATACTCGACAAGACGGCGGAAAGCCCACACATGATGCCAGTCAGCGTGGGGCAGCCGCTCTCGAATGTCGGTCAAGTCCTCGAACACGATCACATCGCAGTCGTGGGCAACCGCTTCGGCAACAATCTCGTTGGCGACTGTGTGGATATACTGTTTGCGCCATGCTCGTTTTCGCTTTCCAAGCCGAAGCAAGGCGTTGTGAGCGGCTTGTGTCTCGCGGTGCTGCATTTCCGCCCGGCGTTTTTCATACTGTCGGACATAAGTCCGTGAACAATCAAGTGGGTGTTTTTGCGATTCACGACGGTACTCACCCGAGCAGACAACGAGCGTGTTCAATTTCTTGTGTCCGGCAGTATCAAACTCCTGTATCCAGTGGTCGTACTCGTCACCACTCCAGAACGTGCCTGTTGACGAAACGGCAAGGCTGTTCACACCGAGGTCGATGCCGAGGACGGTTTGGTGCTCGGTATCGTTTGAAACCTCGATTTCAACAGCCTCACCGCCTGTGTCCACTTTCCGCGTTTTGACATGGAAGTAGAACTCGTCGGTGGCCTGGTCGTACTGGAGTGTACTCGTCCGAAACTCGTAGTCTTCCGAGAGAACGTATTCCTCGTATGGTGTTGGACTATCTGCTGGCAACTCAAAATCACACTCGATGCGCCCGTTCACCGTCGAAAGCGAGATTTTGTTCCGGTAGACTGTTGCGCTTCGCTTGTCGTAGACCATACTCCACGAGGTGAACACCGGTTTGTTCGTCCGTTTGCCTTTTTTCCAGCGGTCAACGCCGCTATCGACGGCGTGGACGGCACGCCGGATAGCTTCTTGGACGAGATTCGCTGTCAGGTCAGTTTCCTCGCGGAGACCGTCCTACAGCGCAGCTCTGGCTTTCACGTTCGAGGTGACACAGTCTTTGTAGTTGGTGTTGTCCCAGCAGTAGTCACTGGCCTCGTTCGCGCAGTACAAGCATTGGTCGGCAGTTTCGTGGAGGTCGCCATGATACTCGTCGGGAACGACGAGCTTGACCGGCGCGGTACGTCTGACCTCCATATTTCAGATGTATTTTCAACGGTACTTAAGAATTTGGGAGTCAGTCGGCGACTGTCTCGTGGGTTGTGTCGTAGAATGGCGGCTTCTGCTCACGGGTCGCAGACCCGTTCGCACGGCCCGAGGGAGCTTGCCCCCTCGCTGTCCTCCCCGGCCTACTCGCTTCGGGCTTCCGACTGTCGGAAGCCCTCGCTCCTTGAGACCGGGGGCTCCGCCTCGAAATTGCTGAGTTTCGCAGGCTCGTGGATCGAAAATCATCTCAGCGGATTCATTCAGAAGTTGGGTTAATCACTACGCTCTCTCGAACCACCCGACGACGGCGGGGTTTTAGCGCCTGTTCCGAAAATAACCGCGGGGGGTCGCACGACGTGTGTCGCACAATCGTCGGCAGCGATGCGAGAGACCGGCCGCTCCGATCAGACCATGTCGAACAGCTCGACCACGTCGGTGAAGTCGAGATCGCCGTCGCCATCCGCGTCGTAGGCGTCGACGTGACCCTGGATGACCTGTTTTTCGTAGTGGTCGAAGAACAGGATCACGTCCATGTACTCGATCCGGCCGTTGCCGTTCAGGTCACCGTGGAACCCGTCACCGTCGAGGTCCTGCGGGACCGGCAGGCTGTCCAGAATCGGGGTGAGCTGGTCTGTCGTGGTCGTGGGCGCCTCGACCTTCAGGGTGGTCGTCATCGTCGTGGCGGGGATCGAACCACCGGTCTCGTTCTGGAGTTCCGTGATCGAGACGGCGACATCCGTCGAGCCAGTCCCGACGGCCTGGAGCGTCAGCGTCGCCAGCTTCAGGTCCGTCTCGCCGCCAGTCACGTTGTTGGGTCCGTCACTCGCCTTGATGTGGATCGAGGATCCATCAGACG